>JAUWBL010000182.1 GCA_030601715.1 Candidatus Geothermarchaeota archaeon
GTTGTGGCGGGTCACCGAAACCCGTCGGCAGAGAGCAAGATGCACGCAGCCATCTACCGGACGAGGTCTGACGCGGGGGCCGTTGTGCACAGCCACTCGACATACGCCTCGGCGCTGGCCGTTCTCCGTGAAACGATTCCGCCCCTCATTGACGAGCAGGTCGCCCGTCTTGGAGGAGAGGTGGAGGTGGCGGGATACGGAGTCCCGGGTAGCGAGGAGTTGGCGAAAAAAGCGGCTCAAGCCCTAGAACGGAGAGATGCCGCGCTATTAGCCAACCACGGCGTGGTCTGCTGCGGGAAGAGCCTAAGCCAGGCCCTTCGGAACGCACTCTTGGTGGAGAGGCTGGCCCAGACCTCCGTGATAGCACGACTGACAGGGCAGCCACGACATCTACCTGAGGAATCAGTAGAGCTACAACGGCTTGTCTACGAGACCATCCTCGGAGAGGCCTAGCAAAGCCTGAGGCATATCCGAAGCCGGTATTGATGTGGAAGCTATAGCGTGATGACGGACGCTTCAACCCCGTCTCGAGAAACCACGAGTCTGCCGACGGAGGGCTTTGTCACGAAGGGCGGAATGGGGTTGGTGGCGCTCCCGGGGTTGAAGTATAGGATTCCGTCTTTCTCTTCCGCCCGGGCCCTGTGGGTGTGGCCGAAGATCAGGACATCGAATCCCCTCTTTTTGGCCAGCCTCTCCATGCGGCCCCTCCCTGAGAAGACGCCGGGGTCATGTATGACGCCTATCTTCTTTCCGTGTAGCTCCAGCTCCTTGACCTTCGGGAGCCCGCGTCGAACCTCGGGTGGGTCCATGTTGCCGTACACTCCGACCAGGGGGCCCAGCTTCTTCAACTCTTCCAGAACCTTCGTCTCGACGAAGTCGCCAGCGTGAATTATCAGGTCTACGTCCCCAAAGACCTCAGAGACCTTCTCCGGTATCCTTCTGCTCCTCGTCGGGATGTGGGTGTCCGAGATGACCCCGACGACAGTCTGGTGCTTCGACATTCCCTAGACTCCGACACCTCTGAAGCTACAGATCCCATGTGACCATCTAAAGCTATGAATCCGGAGAAGACTCGTGGCGAGCCCTCGAAGGAACCAAGGACCAAGAGTACATGACCCGAGGATTTGCCATTGCTCGGCAGATCGACCCTTCAAAGAGTGAGCGATTCGAGGTCTCGAGGGTAGGAGGTGACGATCTCAGCTCCGTCCTCGGTCACGACCACCGTGTCCGAATGTCGATAGCCTGCGTCGAGCGGAAAGTAGATGCCGGGTTCACAGCTGAAGACCATGCCAGGCTGCATCACTGTGTTGTCTCCCACGTCCAGCCAAGGGGGCTCGTGGCCCTCTAGGCCCATGCCGTGCCCCGTGTGATGCCTCAGAGAGTCGCCATAACCCTTGTCTCTGAAGACCTTGGCGGCCCTCCTGTCCACCTCACTGCACTTGATTCCCGGTCCGAAGGTCATCAGAGCCTCCACCTGGGCCTTCAGCATGACTTCAAAGCGCCTTCTCTGTCCCTCGGTAGGTTTACCCACGACCATCGTTCTCTCCAGTTCACTGCTGTATCCTCCCACATCGGCTCCTGCTCCCGTGCCCAAGACATCGCCCTTCCTGATCACTCTCCCGATAGACATGGCGTGGGGTATGGCAGACATCGCTCCGACCTGCCCCCTGAGACCCGCGTGAGCTGGCGCGAGGGTCCACCTCTGGGGCTCGTACTTCCCGCCTAGGCTCTCCTTCATGGCTTGAGAGGCCTGTAGGGAGGCTTTGAGGGATGCGACGGGGTCCCAGACTCCGGGCTTCAGTTCCCTCTGAAGGAGCTCCGTGGCTACGGCGCACCACTTGGCGCTCTCCTTGAGGAGTTCGATCTCGGCCTCGGACTTGATGAGCCTCATGTCTTCGACTAGGTCCTTGGCTTCCACGAAGCTCGCGTCGGGGAGCTTCTGCGTGATCTTCGGGCCCTTGTACCCCCATCTCGCGGACGCCCCGGCGAGGTTGTCGATGCCCATTCTCTTCTTGTCCAGCTTCATCTCCCTCAAGAATTGCGCGAAGAAGTCCATGGGGTGCTTCTCCCCCGGGTAGTCCGGGTAGGTCAGGATCTCCTTTATGATGCGGGTTTTGAGGGGGATGTGGTCCTTCTCGATCACCGGACCTAGGAAGGTGACCTCACCCTCGACGGGCACGATGATCGCCGCTGGTCTCTCCGTCTGGATGTAGGAGAACCCGGTTAGATACAGAAAGCTTGTGCCGGATGTGAGGTAGAGGGCGTCCAGGTTCCTCCTCTCTAGCTCCTCCCTGACTCTCCCGATCCTCTCCCTATGTTCCTCTTCGCTGATCTCGGTTCTGACCATAACGGGCACCCCAGCTTGTCGTCCTCTATACGCCCTGAATGGGCGTCTGCACGTGAAATATTCTGTCACTAATCCGCAACATATACTAACAGAAGGGGGAAGCTCGCTCAGAAAAGTCTACGGGGATGTCTGTGTAACTCCATTCCGTCTGCCGCCAAGTGTGTAGCCGAGCACTAGTCCAGAGGCGGCTCCTATTCCCCCGCCACGTAGAAGGGGAAGCCCGAGTATGCCCTCTTCTATCTCTATGCTTTCCTCTGCCTTCACGAGGAGCGCTTCTAGTCTCTGCCTCTCCGGCTCAGAAGCCTTTGAGGTGTTCAGAGATGAGCTGGAGAAGCAAGTCGACATTCAACACTGGTGACAGGGAACACTCGTCACGCGAATGCCCTGTACTCATTCCTGTTAGGAGTAGCGATAGGATTACACGTTGCCCCCTGGCGTTGTGCGGTCCTTAAAGTAGCGGTCAACAGAGAACCTACGCTTCACAAACCCTTCCGAGTCACGCCAGTCAGAGGGCGAAGTATAAAATCCTGTGCTTGAGATCGATTTACAGGTGTCTGATTGTCTGAAGTAGGAGAAACAGAAACAGCAATATTGAAGACCCTCCAAGAGCTAGACAAGCCCTCTGGATGCGGCGA
>JAUWBL010000187.1 GCA_030601715.1 Candidatus Geothermarchaeota archaeon
CTCTGTTCTTCTGCCTTGGAAGATATGGTTCAGCTCTGAGTAGTTCTTGTTTCTAGCCTTTTCAAGGTCGATCTCGGTGGAGAAGACCTCTTCCTCCGCTTCTGGAGCGCGGTGAATCACTTCCATATCGGGGGTTGTCACCTGGCTCTGACCCGTGAACTCGAACTCCAGACCTCCTCTCTGCTCCCTTCCTATTCGGTTGGCGGTGACGGTGTAAACCCTGTTCTCCACCGATCTCGTCAGCATCGCGTGCTGGGCGTAGGGACGAACGAGGTTCGATGGGTGGGCTATGATGTCCGATCCCCGAAGGGCGAGGGTCCTAGCGGCCTCTGGGAAGATCCAGTCGAAGCAGATCATCACCCCGAGCCTGAAGGACCCCGTGTCGAAGACCCTCAGCCCGAGATCTCCCGGATCGAACCACTCCTTCTCCTTGAAGAAGAGGTGTATCTTTCGGTAGGATCCCAAGACCTCTCCCTCGTGGATGACGATGGCCGAGTTGTAGACCTGGTCTCCCCATCTCTCCACGAAACCCGCCACAACGCAGTTGCCGCTGTCTTCCGAGAACTTGGAGAGTTCTCGCGACGTGTAGCCGTCTTCCCTGTCCTCAGCGAGCCCTTCAGCCTCCTTCCTTCCCCGGAAGGTGTAGCCTGTGTTGAAGAGCTCTGGGAAGACTATCAGATCCGATTCAGAGATCTGTGAGGCCAGTTCCAGCGCCCTCTCTACGTTTCTCTCCTTCTTCCCGAAGGCTATGGAAGGCTGAACGTACCCGATCCCAACTTTCTCCTTCATCTACGACACCGAACCCCCGCTGACCTCCCGCATCCACCGAATACATTTCCTGATTCCCGTCTCTAGGTCTACCTTGGGAGAGTAACCGAATTCCGCGGCTGCCTTCGAGATGTCGAGAGCCCCCTGGGATGCGTCACCCGCTCTCTCAGGACCCTCCACCAATTCTGTTCCGGGGATCTCTTTCTGGATGGCCTCGGCGAGTTCCCTCACCGTTCGGGTATCTCCGCTGGAGATGTTGTAGACCTCTCCTCCTCTACCCTTCTCTAAGGCCAAGACACCGCCCTGGGCCACGTCGTCGACGTATGTGAAGTCTCGGCCCTGCTGGCCGCCCCCGTGGAGGTAGAGGGGCTCACCTCTCAACGCTCTCTCTACAAAGATCCAGACCACATTTCTCTCCTGCTGCTTCGGTCCGTAGACACTGGACCAACGCGCTGTGACGCAGTCGATGCCATAGCTCTGGTGATACGAGTCGACCAGGGCTTCACCCGCCAGCTTGCTGGCGCCGTAGGGATTCGCCGGCCTCTTCGGATGGTCCTCGGGTATCCCTCCGTCCAACACGGGGTACTGACCGTACACCGCATTGGAGCTGGCGAAGAAGAGCCTCCTAACCTCTCTTTTCCTCACAGCCTCCAACACGTTCAAGGTGCCTACCGTGTTGACTTCCCAGAACAGCTTGGGATTCTCCAGGGAAAGAGGGACTCCAACCAGTGCAGCCAGATGCATCACCGCGTCCGCGCCCCTGCAAGCGCGGTCCACTGCGAGGTAGTCCCTGATGTCCACCTGCCGCACCTTGACTCCGGGGAGGGCGTTCTGTGGGTTAATGTCGAGGGCCGTAGCCTCGTACCCACTATTCTGCAGGAACTCGCATATCCTGGATCCGACAAAGCCACAGCCGCCCGTTACGAGAACCTTCTTAAACTCTGGGGGTGGCGTCTCTATCACCGCGAGCCAGCTGTTGATAGTACAAAGGGAGAGAGCGAAGTGATTAATCTCTTCGGCTGTGGCGTGATTCATCTGTCGTCTGGAGGCTTCCCCGGAGTGAACCTTTCGAGGGGCAGTCACAGTCGAGGCTGAAGCCCGGATGTCCAAGCTGAGTGGAGCTTGGTGGCTGCGCTTCGTCCTACGGTTGGGGCTCTGGTTTCACAGTCAAGGTACCTGAGACATGTACCTCTCCAAGTTGTGGAAAGTCACCACGGATGCGGGAGGATCGGCATCTCGTGCCATCCTAGTAATGCTCTTGTCAACCATCCTTGATCATGCCGTCTAGGTCGCTCGAGTAACAGCTGGGTAAAATACGCTTCGGTCCCCGGGGAAGCCTGTGGCATCGTTGAGGCGATGCAGCTAGGAGGCTCCTAAGTGGAGGCTTTAGAGTCCGTATTGGAGAGCGTATCGAACCCCATCAGGCTGAGGATCCTCTCCACCATCTCGGAGAGAGGGGAAGCCTCCTACACCGATCTCCTCTCGATCACCGAGAGCCAGGGGGTCTCCTCCAGCGTTCTCGCGTATCATCTCAACGAGCTCAAGGAAGGCCTATTCGTCTACAAGAACAAGCGCAGGAAGTATGCCCTGACGGAGCGGGGGGTGAGCGTGGTGAAGAGCCTATGCCAGCTGTCTCAGCAGCTCTCGTCGGTGGAGAAGAAGCAGTGGCTTCAGGACGGACGGGCTACCCCGATCACAAAGCATCACATAGGCGCCCTGCTCAGCTCCATAGGCTTGCCCCTGGGTCACCGGGAAGCTGTGATCTCCGAGGTTCACTCCGAGCTTCAATCGATGCCCTATCAGACGATCCATCCCTCGTTAGTGTTGGGTCTGATCGGTGCAGCCCTCGTCGGGAAGGAACTCTATGAGTTCGCCTCCTCCACCATCTCTCTTGGCCCCACCCTACTGCAAATGGATGGCGACGAGCTGGGAAGACCCAGCCGTGAAGACCTGGCGAGGGCGTCGCTGGACTACCTTCTGCAGAGGTCCCTGCCCTTGGAAGTGCGGGAAGCCCACTACATGGGAGCGATAGACATCGAGAACCATCGCGACCCATTCCGGATCTATCATGCCTTCCTCACGCCATCTGCAATGGAAGCTCTGAGGAACGGAGGGGAGAATCCTCGGTTCGAGACGGCGGCAGGGAT
>JAUWBL010000194.1 GCA_030601715.1 Candidatus Geothermarchaeota archaeon
CTACCTCCTCCGTCCGACCTTGACGACGCCGAAATGTATCGCGCAGGAGATGCAGAAGTATCTCGTTCGTCTCTGACCCCTTATGAGCGCTCCGCTCTGCTCTAGCTCCTTGGCCAGAGTTCTCTCCACGAGCGAGTGATATCGAGTGGTCTTCTTGGCCTTGTCCCGGGGAACAAGGGCGCCACAGTTGGAGCAGACCACGGTTCTGGCCCTCCCCGCCCCACCCTTTCCCTTCCTGCGACCCCGACTCTTGCGCTTCTTCGGCATGTCTTCCGACATGTGGATGCTACAGGAGCGAATTAAAGAGAAGCAGGGCTTGATCGAAGAGATTTAAGCTGAGCGTTTGGAAGATAACGATGAAATAGCTGGCTGGCTCCCCGGTTGAGACCGGAGAGTTCGCAGATTGCCGAGAGAGCCGCTGATGGGACTCAAAATCATCGTCTGCATCAAACAAGTGCCCAAGGCACAGGAGCTCAGGATCGACCCCAAGACGAACACCTTGAAGCGCGCTGGCGTGGAGAGCGTGATCAACCCACCCGACCGGAACGCCCTGGAGATGGCTCTCCGGCTAGTGGAGAGACACGGGGGAAAGACCGTTGTCGTCTCGATGGGGCCGCCCTTCTTCGACGCATCGCTGCATGAAGCCATCGGGATGGGGATTGACGAAGGCTTCCTCTTGACCGACCGCGCCTTAGGGGGCTCGGACACCGTCCCCACTGCATACGCGCTCAGCAAGACGGTTGAGAAGGTGGGAGACTACGACCTGATTCTCTGCGGCGAGGAAACCACAGACAGCTCGACGGGGCACGTCGGTCCGGGAATGGCCGGACACCTGAGGATACCCCAGATCACTTATGTGTCGAAGGTCGGATTGAAGGACGGGTGGGTCGAGGCGACCCGGACGCTTGAGTATGGTCTTGAGACGAGGAGGGGCAGGACCCCGGCTCTTCTCACCGTGAACTTCGGGTGCAACACTCCTCGAGAGCCCACCCTTCTGGGAAAGATTCGGGCCAAGAGAGGAGGGGTCATAAAGATCTGGAACGCGGCAGACGTAGGAGCCGACTATTCGAAGATCGGCCTGAGGAACTCCCCCACCGTAGTCTCGAAGATGGAGACCGTGGTACTTCCAGAACGGAAGGGCATCATTCTAGACAACGGCCAGCGAGACGCAGTCTCCAAGCTACTAGGAATGCTGGCTGACGAAGGTGTTTTGAGAGTTGGTTGAGCTGAAGCCGGATCAGTACCGAGGCATCTGGGTGTACCTCGAGCACCGCAACGGTGCGATCTTCAAGGGGTCGATCCAGCTCATCGGCGAAGGGGGGAGGATAGCGAAAGAGCTTGGAACGGAGCTATCGGGTGTCCTCCTCGGGCATGGGATAAGAGACTTGGCACAGGAAGCCATTGAGTATGGTGTTGAGACGGTCATTCTGGGAGAACACGATGTTCTCAAGGAATACTCACCGAACGCGTATTGCCTGGCTCTGGCAAAGCTCGTGAAGCGTCGCAAGCCCGAGGTCGTCCTGTTTTCGGCGAGCAAGAATGGGAGGGCGCTTGCAGGGAGGCTCCACGCGGAGATCGAAACGGGGTTGGCTGCAGACTGCACGGCCTTCGAGGTCACCGATGAGGGGCTGCTGGCCATGATCAGACCCGCCTTTGGAGGGAGAAGCCTGGCTCACATTCTCTGCAAGGAGCATCGGCCCCAGATGGCGTCTGCCCGGCCAAACGTCTTTGCGATCCCAGCGAGGGATCCGTCGAGGCGGGGTCGCGTCAGCAGGGCTCGTCTGAGGCTGTCTCCTTCGGACATCGACACGGAGATTGTTGCTTTCGAGGAGTTCCCTGATGTACAGGAGGTGAAGCTTGAGGATTCGGCGATAGTGGTCGCTGGGGGATACGGGATGAGGGGACCGGAGAATTTTCGGATTCTTCGGGACCTGGCGAGGGAACTCGGAGGAGCCGTTGCCGCTTCCCGGAAGGCCGCGGACAGCGGGTGGGTGCCGAAGGAGATACAGGTGGGGCAGACGGGGAAAACAGTTCGGCCAAGACTGTACTTCGCCGTCGGGATATCAGGAGCTGTCCAGCACCTGGCTGGTATGCAGGAGTCGGATGTCATAGTAGCGGTGAACAAGGACCCCAGGGCCCCCATCTTCGAGATCGCGGACTATGGAATTGTCGGAGATCTCTTTCAGATCGTCCCCAAGATGATCGAAGAGCTGCGAGCCATGAAGCACGATGGGGGAGAGGCTCCCTCACCGGCTACTATCCGAACTTGAACGCTGCTCCCTTTCCTCCTCTGGGATAGCTCCAGGAGATAGCTCCTTCCCCAATCTTGTGGCAGACGACGGAGCAGGCTCCCAGCTCGATGCAGCCTTCGATGTTGTAGACCAGCTCGTCTCCGTCGAGGGTGTATACGGCTGACGGGCACACGTAGAGGCAGGGCTTCGGCTTGCATCTCTTGCAGATATCCGTGTCGACCTCGATGAAGGGCTCCTCGTCGGGTTCGAACGTGACGAGGCCCAGTCTGTCATCGACGGTGAGCGTTTCCTCAACGGGGAGTCCGGGCTTGGTGGACATCGGTGTCAAGACCAGGCACAGACAGACAGGCATAAAAGGCATCACCATTGTCTGTTGAGAGAAGGATATGGTGGTGTCCAAGGCTGAGGTTCGATGTCGTTGTAGTCGGGGCGGGGCCCGCCGGTAGTTCCACGGCCTACACGTTGGCAAACAAAGGCTTCGACGTCCTCCTCGTCGAGAGGGGGAAGACCCCCGGATCAAAGAACGTGTTCGGTGGGAGGATCTACTC
>JAUWBL010000036.1 GCA_030601715.1 Candidatus Geothermarchaeota archaeon
CACGGCTTCAACCGTAGCCTTCACCTTCGGTCTGACCGTGATCTCAATCTCGTAGCCCTCCACGGTGACCACCGCACCGTCTTCTTTGGGGGCGACTCTGATCTCCATGAGGCTCTCCACCCCCGTATGGTTCAAGACGGAATATAATTGAGGTGATTAGAGCGGCTGGCGCCGAGGGGCTGGTGGCCACAATGAATTCCAGGGACGACTCAGGGGCTTCGGGGTTTCCTCCGAACCGTGTTCGCCCGTTCCTCGGCCTGTTCCAGTATCCTCCTGACTTCCTCATCGGGGGCATCGAAGGCGAGGGTTACGGAGCCGTCCGAGGTGTGGAAGACCACGTGGCTGTCGACGGGCGGTGGCTTCGTGGCGGAGAGGCGCTCGTGTCTCCTCATGGAGCCGAGGGCGTTCCGCTTCAGGCGCAGATAGAAGCCGTCGGAGGAGAGACCCCACTTCCTCCCTTTCTTCTTCTCCAGCTCCTGGACGAAGCGTTCTAGGATGGCGGTCGCCGGGTCCATCACGACCCGGAGTCGGCGACCAAGCAATATCCGTTGCTTTACCGGGATCTCTGGGGATGACGGTCAGAGCTCAGATCGGGAGGGGCTCGGCGGCGTTCACCGATATGTTCATACCTTGATGAACTCGCTTATGCCTTCACCCGAAACTGAGTAGATCGTAAACGGCTCAGTCTTGATGCCGCCCATTCCGGGAGACCCAGCGGGCATCCCCGGAAGAGCGATGCCTTCGATGTCTGGCTGCTCTTCCAGTAGCTTTCGGATTGCTTCCACCGGGACATGACCTTCCAAGAAATATCCACCTATTCTCACCGTGTGGTAGCTCCACATGCTCTCTGGAACACCAAAATCGCCTTTGATGCCCTCCAGATCCTCAACCTCGACTGACCGAACCGTAAGCCCTAGACCTCTCAGATACTCCCCGTAGTTCTTGCAGCATCCGCGGGTCTGTGACTGAGAAACATCAACCACTCCGGCAAGATCGATCAGATCCCTCTCTGCATCGCTACCGCTGAGAAAGAAGAATGCAGAGATCGTCGGAGCGGCGACGACCAGCGCTGCAAGGAGGCCTATGACACGGGTGCGCAAGGCAACACCGATCCTTCGGGGGCCACCGACCATATGATCGTTTTCTATTTACGGCAGGCGATTCTCGCCGCACCTTCGCTCATGCGTGGCAATCCCAGAATCGGTGTACCCCCCTCAGAGGCGGTGGCTGAGGACCACAGATCGACCTACCGAAGGTTCTGGTTTCCAAGGTCGAGGCAGGTTGCCAACCTGTCCTCAACCTACTCTGAAATCCCGATGTCATGGGGTTGGCTTTCCTGCCAACCAGCTTGGGTGATCCGAACGAAGAGGGCGTTTCTCTTCAGGCCGGCCATGTCGCTGGCTCCGCAGTAGCTTACTCCGGACCTCAGGCCTCCCAGCAGGTGATTCAGCACCTCTGAGATCCTGCCCCGGTAGGGAACTACCGCCTCGACTCCCTCCGGAACTACCCGCTGCAGATCGTCCACGGAACGTTCGGGCCGCTCTCTCTCCATCCTCGCCGCGGTGGCTCCTAGGGAAGCCATCCCCCTCACCACCTTGTACCTCCTCCCGTTGCGGATCACGGTGGCTCCGGGGCTCTCATCGGTGCCTGCTAGCAGGCTGCCCAGCATCACTGTGGACGCCCCCGCCGCCAGCGCCTTGGTTATGTCTCCGCTGTTCCTAATCCCGCCGTCCGCGATGATGGGTACGTTGTGCTGGCTGGCGGCTTGGGCGCACTGGATGATGGCTGTCAGCTGGGGCATCCCGGCGCCGGTCACGAGGCGGGTGGTGCAGGTGGAGCCGGGGCCCACCCCGACTTTGACGGCGTCGGCTCCGGCGGCGATGAGGTCTTCTGTTCCTTCTGCGGTTGCCACGTTGCCGGCCATCACCTCCACGTCACCGAGCTCAGTCTTCAACGTTCTGATGGCGTCGAGGACCATGTTGGAGTGGCCGTGGGCAACGTCCAGAACGAGGAGGTCGGCACCCGCGGATGTCAAGGCTTCGGCGCGCTCTAGCAGGCCGTCTCTGACCCCGATGGCGGCCCCGACTCGAAGGCGTCCCTTGCTGTCCTTGGTGGCGGAGGGATACTGTTTGCTCTTCATGATGTCCTTGCTTGTTATCAGACCCTGTAGTCTTCCCGTCTCATCCACCAGGGGTAGCTTCTCCAGTTTGTGCTCATCCAAGATCCGCTCGGCCTCCTCGAGGGTTGTTCCGTCTGGGGCCGTGATCAGCCTCTCCTTCCCCGTCATCACGCTGCGTATCCTTTTGCTCCCGTCCTTCCCGAACCTGATGTCTCTGAGGGTTAGGACTCCTCGGAGCTCCCCGTTCTTTCCGACCACAAGAATCCCCGTCACGTCGTGGCGTTCCATCATCTGCTCGGCGTCTCCCACGGTGTGGTCTGGGGAGAGGGTGTAAGGTTCCTCGATGACGTAGCTCTCCGAACGCTTGACTCGGGCGACCTCGGCCACCTGGGAGTCTGTGGGCATGAAGCGGTGGATCACCCCTATCCCGCCCTCCCGGGCCATGGCGATGGCCATGGACGCCTCGGTGACGGTGTCCATGTTGGCGCTGACTATGGGTATGTTGAGCCGTATCTTCCTGGTGAGTTGGGTGCTGGTGTCGACGTTTTTCCTGGTGCGCACGCTGGATCTTCGAGGTGTCAGAAGAACGTCGTCGAAGGTTATTCCTTCTTGGAAGTGGGTTTCGTCCAAAAATGTCCTCCAACGGATTCCTTGAACGAGGCTTTAAGGCTTTCTTCCTCTTGGGGAGTGATCAGGCGGAAGCGTGGACATACTGGTCGATCTAATGACTGAAATGTAAAGTATAGGCGTCGTGATTTCCCCTATACAGTATAAGACTAACCGATATCTTGGCGGGATTCTGAAGGGTTGTTGCATGTGGAGGGAGGGCTGGTGGGTGGCATGATATACTTGGACAACGCCGAGACCACCCGGGTCGACCCGGAGGTGGTGGAGGTGATGCGCCTCTACATGCTGGAGAAGTACGGGGTTCCCATAGGCGAGTTCGGGTCTACGATGGAGGAAGAGTCCTCCGAGGTCTTAGAGGGAGCCCGGGAGGTCATCGCCAGGAATATCAACGCGAACCCCGAGGAGATCGTCTTCACCTCCGGGGGGACGGAGAGCAACGCCCTAGCCATCAAGGGCGTGGCACATTCCAAGCGACACGAGGGCACCAAGGTGGTGGCCTCGAAGATAGAGCATCTCTCCGTCCTCGACACTCTTCGTGGTCTGGGACAAGGGGGCTTTGACACCCTGTTGCTTGATGTTGACGGAGAGGGGTTCGTCGACCTGGAGGGCGTCCGGAGGAGCGTCGATGGCGCACGCTTGGTTTCAGTGCAACACGCCAATCAGGAGATCGGTACGCTTCAAGATCTCAAGGCAATTGGGGAGGTCTGTGAGGAGAAGGATGTGCTGTTTCACTGCGACGCCGTTCAATCCTTCACGAAAGAGCCAATAGATGTGGAGAAGGTGGGGATCCACCTCTTGTCCGTGTCTTCTCACCTGATCCATGGGCCGAAGGGCGTGGGTGCCCTCTTCGTGAGGAAGGGTGTTCACCCAGAGCCTTTGCTCCTCGGCGACGACAGAGAGTTCGGGTTGCGGGCTGGCACGCCGAACATCCCTGGTATAGCAGGCTTCGCCAAGGCGGTGGATCTCGTCAACGCGGAAACCGTGGAAAGGATGAGAGGTTTGAGGGATCAGGCGATAGATCTGCTGCTGGAGATTGAGGATTCCAAGCTAAATGGGCCGAGGGGTGAGCGAAGGCTGTGCAACAACGTTAACGTCACCTTCAGATACGTGGAGGGAGAAGCCGTTTTGATGCACGCGGATTTGGAGGGATTGGTCATCAACACGGGGTCGGCCTGTTACAGCGAGAGGTTGGAGGTCAGCCACGTGATCCGGGCGATAGGGGGAACTCATGAGGAGGCCCACGGCTCGATAAGACTCAGCCCCAGCAAGTGGACGACAGGGGGGGAGATCGTGTCGGCGTCTGAGATCTTGGGTCGGGTGGTGGATAGGTTGAGAAAGGTGAGCCCCCTGGCCCGAGCTAGGAGGGTTTCGACGTAGGGGGTGGATGGGTTGAGTTTTTCTATGGCTCGCAGGTTCGGGTACACCGATTTGGTCATAGAGCACTTCCGGAACCCGCGGAACATCGGGGAGATGGAGGACGCGGATGTCACGGCGAAGGTTGGAAGCGTGGCCTGCGGGGACCTGATCAAGCTGTATGTGAAGATCGACGACGACACGAAGAAAATCGAGGACATCTCCTTCGAGTCCTATGGGTGTGCGGCGAACATCGCCACGAGCTCCATGATGACGGAGCTGGTGAAGGGGAAGACGATAGAGGAGGCGCGGAGGGTGACCTACAAGACGATAGCGGAGGCCTTGGGTGGCCTGCCCAAGGTGAAGGTGCACTGCTCCGTCCTCTCAAGGCAGAGCCTCGACGCGGCCTTCATGAAGTGGGAGGTCAAGAAGGGGCTAAGGGAGGTCGACGAGCGCTTCGTGAGGAAGATCCTGAGGGGGGTCTTGGACCCCATCGAAGGAGTGGACATCATATCGGCGAAGATGGTGGAAGGGATCCGAGTCGCCGACGGAAAGATAGAGATAAGGTTAAGTGTGGAGGAGGGCACGGAGCTCGCGAAGGACATCGAGGAGGACATCAAGGACGCCTTCGAGGGCACCCCCCTCGATCTCGAAGTACGACACCACAAGGGAACTCCAACGGCCTAGATAGAGAGAGCTCCATCCGAGGTCAGACCCACCGAACGTCTGTCGACCAGAATATACCACCGGATTCCCTATGTAGTTTCAATACTCAAACTTTATTGTTCGCCGGTCGAACATTCCTGTCTGGCTCATGGGTTCTCCGGCACGTCACTGTTTCGACCCAACAACAGAGCATGTCCTCAGACTGATGGCTGAGTTCGAAGCTCTCGGCAGACCTGCGTCGACGACAGAGCTCGCCAAGGTTCTGGCGGCTTCCCCGTCCACGGTAACCACGGCCTTGAGGAGGCTGTCAGATCAAGGCTACCTCAACTATGCGCCCTACCAGCGTCCGACGCTGACAGAGCAAGGTCGGAGGCTGGGTCTTCGAGTCTCCCGGAAGCACAGGCTTGTGGAGCTTATGTTGATTGAGCTCTTGGGCATGGACTGGGTTGAGGCACACAGGGAGGCGCACAGTCTTGAACACGCGGTCTCGGACAACTTCGCGACAAGGATCGAAGAGGTTGTTGGCAAGCGTGTCGTTGACGAGTCCGATGTGTTCCAAGGGCGGACAAAGGCGCTCTCGAGTTGTGAGCCCGGAGACGAGACGGTAGTTGTTAGCGTCACCCATGAGAGTCCGGATCTCTTGAGGGAGTTGGAGACTTCGGGGATAGTTCCCGGTGTCGCCTTACGTGTCGAGAAAAGGTCCGTTCTCAGCGGAGCCCTGATAGTTGACATCGAAGGTGTGAAGGTACCTGTGGATAATGCCGTAGCGGCGAGGATCACCGTGAGGGCGTTGGAGGTGGCGGCTCCGTGAGGACATGGTTGCGCAGAAGGCTTCGGGCAGGGGGGAGAGCCTCCTGCCACGGTTCGACGGGGAAGGGGAGGGGAGGGGGTGGCACTCCGAAGGTTGCTATCGTTGGAGCTCCCAACGTGGGGAAGAGCGTCGTGTTCAATCAGCTGACGGGGAAGTACGTCACGGTGTCCAACTACCCCGGCACAACGGTAGAGATCGCGACCGGAAAGGGGCAGGTGCAGGGCGGGGATGTCTCGGTCTTCGACACGCCCGGGATGTACTCGATGTTCCCCATCACCGACGATGAGAGGGCGGCGAGGGCGATTCTCCTTGAGATGGCCCCAGACGTGGTTGTTCACGTTGTAGACGCCAAGAATCTGGAGTTGAGGCTTCCCCTCACCCTCCAGTTGTTGGACGCCGGTTTCAGGGTGGTGTTGGACTTGAACATGTCGGACGAGGCTGAGAGGGCCGGAGTGAGGATCGATGTCTCCAGGTTGGAGAGAGAGCTCGGCATAGGTGTTGTCGAGACCGTGGCGACCTCAGGGGAAGGCATCGGATCACTCAGGGCTGTGGTAGCCAAGGCCCTGGCTGATTCGGAGGTTGGAGATGGCCTCGTAGTGAGGTTTGATACGGAGGTGGAGGCTGCCCTTTCGGCGATAGTTGAGCGGCTGCGGGGTGAGCATCCTCTGTCGCCAAGGATGCTGGGGCTGTTGCTCCTTCAAGGTGATGCGGAGATCTGGGAGAGGGTGAGAAGCGGAGGGGGAGATTACGATGGAGTCTTACAGGTCGTTCGCGGAGCCGAGCAAAGGTTCAACCATTCCTTGAGCTACGACGTGGCGATGAGGTACCAGAAGGCCGCGACCGCGCTGACGGAGAGGACGGTGCAAGCTGAGCCGGTGACGAGATTGGGGTTCGGGGAGAGGCTTAGCCGGATCCTGATAAGGCCGCTGACGGGCATCCCTATCCTCCTGCTGATCCTCTACGTGGGCTTGTATCAGTTCGTCGGGGTGTTCGGTGCTCAGACCCTTGTGGATTTCCTAGAGGGCACGGTGTTCAGAGGGTTTGTGAACCCCGCGGTTGAGGGAGTCGTGCTGAGCCATGTACCCTCGGAGCCGATTCAGCAGCTATTGGTCGGTGAGTATGGCGTCGTCACTTTAGGGGTCACCTACGCCGTCGCGCTTATCCTCCCGATAGTGGCAACCTTCTTCCTGGCGTTTTCGATTCTAGAGGATAGCGGCTACCTGCCGCGGCTGGCGATGCTGATTGACCGGGTGTTCAAAGCGATCGGCCTCAACGGGAGGGCTGTGATCCCCATGGTTCTGGGGTTCGGCTGCGCCACCATGGCCACCCTCGTCACCAAGACCTTGGAGACGAAGAGGGAGAAGATGATTTCGACGATGCTCCTCGCGCTTGCGATACCTTGCTCGGCCCAGCTCGGGGTCATCTTCGCCATGCTCTCGGTTACGCCGAGCTATCTGCTCATCTGGGGAGGTTCGGTGTTGTCCGTCTTTATGCTGATCGGTTTCCTTGCGTCGAGGCTGATGCCTGGAGAAAGGCCCTACTTTTATATGGAGATGCCGCCGTTGAGGCTGCCCAAGTTGTCGAACGTCTTGGTGAAGACGTATTCGAGGGTCCAGTGGTACTTTCTGGAGGTATTCCCCCTCTTTGTGCTTGCCAGCGTGATGATCTGGGTGGGCCAATTGACGGGGATCTTCGATGTCATCGTAAAGGGTTTGGAGGCGCCCACGATGGCCATCGGGTTGCCTTCGGAGGTTGCTGTGGCCTTCCTCTTCGGCTTCTTCAGGAGGGACTATGGAGCCTCTGGCCTCTACCATCTGAGTGAAGGCGGAGCGTTGGCGGGCTCGTCCCTCGTGGTGGCGGCGGTGACCCTGACTCTGTTCATGCCTTGTGTAGCGCAGTTCTCGGTCATGGCGAAGCAGAGGGGTTTGAAGACGGCCGTTGCGATGGCGCTCTTCATCTTTCCATTCGCCTTCGCCATCGGGTTCCTCCTAAACTCTGTTCTGACGGTTGTGGGTGTCTAGCTTTGCTGTGTTCCTTTTGTGGGCACGAGTTCGATTTAGGAGATGCAGGGGCGGCCTGTGTGGGTTGTCCTCTCGTTGGGTCGTGTAGGCTTGTGCGGTGTCCACGGTGCGGCTTTGAAACCACGGCGGAGCCTTGGCTCGTGAAGGCGTTGAGGAGATGGAGGGGACGCAAGGCTGAGGCTTAGAGAAGAGGTCGAGGAGTTCCTCGAGGCGCTCTGGATCACGAGCGAGGAGGATAAAGCCGAGCATCGGATCGATGAAGATGAGGCTGTTCTGGAGGAACTGGAAGAAAAGGGCTTAGTGTTCACGGAGGGCGAAGCAGTTCGGCTGACGGCTGAGGGGCGGGAGCTGGCGAGGAACGTAGTGAGGCGGCACAGGCTGGCGGAGAGGCTCTTGGTGGATCTTTTGGATGTGGGGCGGGAGGACGTCGAGGGTCCGGCGTGTCGGTTCGAGCACGTTTTGAACCAGGGTGTCGACGACAGGATCTGCACCCTCCTAGGGCATCCCCCGACCTGTCCCCATGGAAAGCTAATCCCTAGGGGGCGCTGTTGTGAGGAGGGGCGGTCGTCGGTCAACAG
>JAUWBL010000082.1 GCA_030601715.1 Candidatus Geothermarchaeota archaeon
CTTGCCTCTGTACCATCCTTGCTTGTGATCCAATACTCCCCTGAAACCCCTGGTCGCCCTCCTCGCAGACCCCAAGGGGCGGTGGAGTTACGCTCAGCCATCACCGAAACGGTGGCAGTCCCTCCCGTCAAGACCCACTCCCGAACTATGCCGGCGCCGCCCCGCCACTCGCCAGCCCCCGACGAGTCCGGCCTCAACTCGTATCGGGTTACCCGAATCGGATAGTTCCTCTCGATGACCTCAATCGGCGTGTTCATTGTGTTCGTCATGTGGGTGTGGATCGAATCTATCCCGTCCAACCCTGGCCTCGCCCCCATGCCTCCTCCGATGGTCTCGTAGAAGCTCCACCCTTCACCGGTCATGGGGTCGTAAGATCCAACGGTGACGTTGTTCATTGTCCCCTGGCTGGCCGCCGGCACCCTGTCCGGCAGAGCCTGAGCGAGCGCCCTGAAGAGGACATCCACGATCCTCTGCCCCGTCTCGACCTGTCCCCCCGCCACGGGAGCGGGAGCCTTGGGATTCAGAACAGACCCCTCGGGAACCTCCACCGAAACAGGCCGGTAGCAACCATCGTTGGAGGGTATCGTTGGGTCGGTGACACACTTCACGACGTAGTAGCACGCAGCGAGGGTAACGCCTAGGGGGGCGTTGATGGGGACCTCCACCTGGCTGTCGGTTCCCGTGAAGTCCATCGTCAGATCGTCGCCCTCGACTTCGATGGAAACCGCCATCTTGAGGGTTGCCTGTTCACGGGGAAGTTCGAGTACATCCTCCGCCTCGTACACGCCTTCGGGGATCTTGGAGATCTCCCTCTGCATCAACTCTTCGGAGTGCCCCATGATCCTATCCATGGCGTCCTCCAGCCTTTCAGCGCCGTACCTCTCGGCCAGCTCTAGTATCCGGCCCGCGCCTAGCCTGTTGGCCGCCATCTGGGCCCTTAGGTCCCCTAGACGGTCTCGCGGAGTCCTCACGTTCCGTAGGATAAGCTCCATCACATCCTGGTTCACCGATTCTCCGACCACTAGCTTCACCGGTGGTATGACCAGGCCCTCCTGGTAGAGCTCCGACGACTCAGCCGCCATGCTTCCGGGCGTGATCCCTCCCACATCGGAGTGGTGGGCCTTGTTGACCACGTAAGCTATGAGCCTCTCATGGCGGAAGACAGGGGCTATGAGGGTTAGGTCCGGCAGATGGGTTCCCCCCGCGTAGGGGTCGTTGAGCAACACCATGTCCCCGGGCTCCAACCCCTCATCGAATCTTCGGAGAGCCGCCTTCACCGTTAGGGGCATCGAGCCCAGGTGGGCGGGGATGTGCTCTGCCTGGGCCGCCATCCTGCCCTTACCGTCGAAGACAGCGCACGAGTGGTCCATCCTCTCCTTTATGTTTGGAGAGTATGCAGAGTTCCGAAGGGCGACGCCCATCTCCTCCGCCGCATAGACAAGACCACCTCTCATGACCTCGACCGTGACAGGATCAAGCCTACCTCTCCTCATCACGCCAACCTCACCAGTCTAAGGTTTCCAAAGGTGTATACCTCAGCCCTCCAGCCAGGGTGGATCACCGTCGTAGCATCGTATTGTTCCACGACCGCCGGTCCCTCCACGACGTTTCCTGGTCGGAGCGCGGACCTCTCAAACACCGGGGAACGAACGAAGCCTTCCTCTTCACTAAAGAGGACGTCCCTCTCTTCCACCCTGCTGTCCGCTGCCGGCTCTGCCTCCGCCAAAGTGGCCTCAACCATGGGGGGCTCCGGCACCCGACCTATGGCGGTCACCCTTAGGTTCACTATTTCTACATCCTCCTCCACAACGGAGTACCCATACGTTCGCCTATGCTCGGAGTGGAACCGAAGCGTCGCCGCTCGTAGAGTCTTGGCTACCATGGGCCTTCTGACGGGAACGGTGAGCTCGTAGGACTGTCCGAGGTACCGGAGGTCCATCTCCCTCAGGAGGTGTATCTCTCGGTCACTGAATCCTTCCCGACCCAGGACGGCTTGACCCTTGTCCTCCAGCTCCCGATACCCCTTCTCCAACCGGGTCGGGTCTGCCAGGGCCTGCCGTTCGATAATGGACTTCACATAACTATGCCTGACGGAGGAGGCCAGCAATCCAAACGCCGAGAACAGACCCGGGCTAACAGGGACAACTATCCGCGACACTCCTAGCTCCTCGGCGAGCGCGCAGGCGTGCATGGGCCCCGCGCCACCGAAGGCCACCATGGCGAACTCTCTGAGGTCGTATCCCCGCTCCGTGGAGACTATCCCAAGGATCCGGCTCATATCGGAGTTGACGATCCGAACTATCCCAAAGGCGGCCTCGCTTACGCCGAGCCCTGTCTTCTCGCAAATCTCCTGTTCCACAGCCTTCGCCGAGAGTTCTGAGGCTAGCGGAAGCTCTCCGCCCAGTAGATACCGGCTGTTCAGACGACCCAAGAGCAGGTTCGCATCCGTCACGGTCGGCTCACGTCCTCCCTTGTTGTAGCAAACCGGGCCGGGATCGGCGCCGGCGCTGAGAGGCCCGACCCGAAGAAGTCCCGCAGCGTCGACCCACGCCATCGTGCCTCCCCCGGCGCTAGTCTCGGCGAGATCGACGAAAGGGAATCTCACGGGATATCCGCTGCCCTTGACTACTCTTCCGCGATGCACACGTCCGCCCACCTCGCACTCGTAGGCCATCCTTGGCTCCCCACCCACAACAAGACCGGCCTTGGCTGTGGTTCCCCCCATGTCGAAGCTGAGAATGCTGTCGACCTCCAGCTTCTTGCCCAGATAGGCCGAGGCCACCACCCCCGCTGCTGGTCCCGATTCCACTATGGTCATGGGACGCCTCTGAACCTCGCTGCTAGAGGCCATCCCAGCGTTGGACTGCATAAGCTGAAGAGGAGCTCGGATTCCGATGTGGTTCAGGCGGTGGGCGACCCGACCTATGTACTCTGAGATTATGGGCGTGAGGACAGCATTGACGACCGTGGTGCTGGTTCTCTCGTACTCTCGATACTCTGGTGAGACCTCCGAGGATAGCGAGATGTACACCCCAGGGTTTTCCTGTGCAACCATCCTCCCGACGGCCCTCTCGTGGGAGGGGTTCGCGTATGAGTTGATGAAGGATATCGCCACGGCTGCGAAGCCTTCCTTCCGGATCCTACTGGAGACATCAACCAACCCATCCTCATCCAGTGGAGTCACTACGGAGCCGAAAGCATCTATCCTCTCTCGGACCTCGTAGCGATGTTGCCGCGGGACGAGGGGCTCGGGTCTCTCTACGAAGATGTCGTAGAGGTCTGGCCGTGTCTGTCTTCCAATCTCGAGCACGTCCCTGAAGCCTTCCGTTGTGATGAGGCATGCCTTGGGTAGCTCAAGACCCTTCTGGCCTAGAATGGCATTGGAGGCGACCGTGGTGGCGTGGACGACAGATGCGACCTCCTCCGGTCGCACGGATCCCTCGTCCAGAAGCCTGGTTACACACAGCTCAACGGCGTCGGACGGATCAAGAGGTGTCGAAGGCACCTTTACCTTTCTGAGAAGGCCTGACTCCTCATCCAATACAAGGAGGTCGGTGAAGGTGCCTCCAACGTCGATGCCGAACCGATATCTGGCCATTCGGTATGACTCCTAGCTCTGAGATCACGTCTGCTTCTTTACGACAATGAGAGGAACCGAGATGTTTGTTAAGACAACCCTGAGATCCAGGTCTGCGCTCTCATCGTTTGATTTCACAAGGTGATCTCCAGCTGTTTAGGAGGCCTATCAATCCAGACTTATCATTCAAAGCGACCCTGTACCGCTAGGAGAGGATCGGCGTTGGAGTTGACCAAGCACCGAAACTTCCTCGTCCTCTCACCGGTACACTTCCTGAACGACCTCTACATGAACTTCCTGCCACCGGTCCTCCCTGTGATCCTAGTGTCTCTGGCCCTGACACACTTCCAGGCTGGTCTCCTAGTCTCGGCGGTCGGGATAGTTTCCGCCGTGTTACAGCCGGTCGTCGGCCACCTAGCGGAGGCTCGAGGGATGAGGAAGACCACAATGGTCGTGGGAATGCTCATCTTGGGCGCTGGGGTGTCCCTTTTCAGCCTCGCCGAGAGCTTTACTCTCCTACTTGTGACGGCCTTCCTCATCAGCCTGGGCTTGAGCACGTATCACCCCCAAGGCCTTGCCTTCCTCTCAGAGCAGTATCACAAGGCCAAGGGGCGCATCATAGGGCTTCACGGCGTCAGCGGAGCTCTGGGATTCTCTTTGGCCCCCATCTTCATGGCCTTTGTGGAGTCGAGCTTCGGATGGCAGAGAGTCTTCAGCTACGCATTCCTGCCCGCTCTGCTCGCTGCAATCTTCCTCTATCGCTTCCTCACCGTTCGGGAGGTCAAACACCCACTGCGAAACAGGCTGACTGGAAAAGTTGGCAAAGGCCTCGTACTCTTGGGGATCTCGGCTTTCATCATCGCCTTCGTTTTCAGAGGGCTCATAACCTTCATCCCCACCTTCTACGTCAGCTTTGGGGAATCCCTAGAGGCCTCCAATCTCATTCTCTTCGCGACCCTGATACCGAGCATCGTAGGAGCCCCCATCGGAGGACACCTCTCGGACCGCTTCGGAAGACTCAAGGTCATAGCCCTCACCCTCGTGCCCATCGCACCCCTCCTCTTCCTCTTCGCCCAGACCCCCGGCTCCTTCGGCCCGGTTCTCCTGTTCACCATAGGTCTGTTCCGAGCCCTCAACTTCCCCGTCTACCTCGCCCACGCTTCGGACATCGCCAGCCTGGGGGAGGGGGGATCCAGCATAGGCCTCGTTCTCGGGTCCGTGTTCGCTGCTGGCGCCATCTCCCCCAGCGTTGTCGGCTACTCCATCGACATCTTCGGATACCAGACGACTTACCAGCTTCTGGCCATGCTAGCCTTGGTCTCGGCTGTACCCGTCCTCCTGGCTTTAAGGTTGAGACGCTCCAAGCGACTGAGTCCCATGTGAGCACGAAGGTTGGCAGATGCGTGGAGATCCTGATGCCAGTCAACAGATAATGCTGTCCACGCCAAGTCTTTGGAGGTGATGTTGTTGAGCAGCATAGTCCTAGCTCCTAAGGGTGAAAGGGGAAGCATCCACGAGTCAACGGTCGGACTCGAAGTGGGGCAGAAGCTCACCTACAGCTACAGAACTGGTGGAGTGTCTAAGGTTGCTTTCAACATCCACACACACAGCGAGTCTTCCGTGACATACTATGTCGAAGAAGAAGCTAACGAAGGCAAGGGGACATTCCAGGCCTCGGCCAGTGGGACATACTACCTGATGTGGGAGAACATCGGACCATCAGAAGTGAAGGTGAGCTACTCCCATTCCACCACTTGATAGGGTGAGACTCAGGTGCAGGGTTGAAGCCAAGAACTGGGACCCGGAGCCACAGACGTTCTCACCTAACTAAGTTTCGTGCTCGCCTATCGACGGTAAGCCCTCGCTCTCACGTCTTCCTTCTGTTCTCTCTCTCGTGAGACAGGCTCTCTGGGAGCCCCGCAACCCTGACACCCACACCATGAAGCTCCCCCATCTGCTCCTCAAGCAGTCCCTTGGTCTCTCGTATCTCTATCTCCACCGATGGAATCCTCCTTTCCGACTCCATGACCCGGGCTCTCAGCGTCTGAATGCTGGCTCGCTCCCTCTTCAGT
>JAUWBL010000210.1 GCA_030601715.1 Candidatus Geothermarchaeota archaeon
CTTCTATCGCATATTCCGAGATCCAGGCTGCGTATACTGGCAGAACTATGCCGAGCCACGGGCCTTCATGCTCTATATCGAAGTGATGCCTGACCGCCTCGTTTGCGTCCACGAAGGGTAGGTCATCGGTTTGAAGGTCTACATCAGGACGTTGATGAGCCCGGTAGATGTTGTGAAGGCTATACTCGGCAACATAGGCGGGAAGAGCCCTTCGCGTGTAGTAGGATCTTGACCTGCCGTAGAACGCGGGTTCGTTTCTGGTGAAATTGCCGACGAGTGCAAGAAGGCGACCGCAGACTCTGATTCTCCGAGGGCGGGGATCAATTGAGTTCCCTTCAATGGTATAGTTCCCTACATGCATCTTCCGCAGACTGTCCAGGAAAGTCAGAAAGCGAGCCCCCGGAGTAGTCTCACGGATGAGCTCAAGCTTCTTCTTCTTGACCAGGACATCTCGTTTCTGACGTATGGCTTCGTCCAGAAGGGTGACCTTAAGGACGAAGACCTTCCATTCACCATTCTCTTTGGCGAGAGCCAGTTCGAACTTGGTCGATTGGTATTCCAACTTGCTATACAGCTGGCGCAGGCGACTGTACATCAGAGCTTGAGGACTTGGTGTGATGCTCACGCTTTCCCTTCACCTACCTTGCTCCTGAGGCGTGAAGATGACCAGAAGCACAAGACCCGTCCAACTAGTGCATGTGATGACCAACGTTAATGTTCGCGTTAGATCGCCGACAATGCTTTTCTAGAATTGTACTAGATACGATCTGAGCGATGTCATATCGTGCCATTGCCCTCGACGTTCTCCCAGAGATTCAATCATTCGCCGTGACAGTTCTGAGCACTGAGAAACTTCAAGAGGCAGATCTTGTCGCACGGAAACTGATCGGCAGCAGAAAGGAGAGGCAATGGGCAAGTACTAAGACGATTTCGGAGGTTGGAATAGAACCATCTAGACCCCTCATGTACTGGGCTACTGAGATAAGAGGATTGCCCAGAAACACACGGAACTGCATTCGCTACCTGGGGGACTACATGGACCTGCTCGTGAAGGAAATGACCTTCGAGCTACTCGGCGGGAAGGCCCGTCGCCGATCTCTGGGATCAAACGCCAGACTACTTGCCCGAAAGGTCCCGGAAGCTAGAGATCTGGCTGAAAAGATTAGCCGTTACGCTGGGTTCATCTACACGCCCGGGAAGCACGACTTCAGTCTACCCGCGGGTCGCAAACATTCGTTCACCGCGAAGGAAGTTGTTTTGAGCGCCTACATCACAGCAGAATTGGCTAAGAGCGTCCTCTCGATTTCGAAATGTGCACGGTACGCCGTGGAGAAGGACAATCTGTACAGTATAGGCGGAAGATGGGGTAGTGCTAGCAGAGTCAAGTACCATGGCGAAAGCGAAGGAACCAGGCCGAAGAAATTGGGAGAAGGATAATCGACGATGTTCAGAAGATCCAGCAGCAAACGGGAGGGGGCTTCGATAGGACTAGGCAAGGTTGCCCTGATCATCCTTGGACTACTCGGAAGCCAGGAATGAAGGGAGGGCCTAGAAAAGGTCATTGAGAGTGGTCCGCTTGAGCGTGCGTAGAGCCAAGGAGAGGATCCTTTTCGTATGCTCAGGAAACCTGCACCGGAGTCCTACGGCTGAGGAGATGTACAGGAAGGACGAAAGGTATGAGGTGGACTCGTGCGGCACCGACAGGTACGCGGAGAACCCGTGTACTCAGAGGCTAGTGGACTGGGCGGACAGGATCTTCGTGATGGAGGAACGTCACAGATCAGCCATCAGGAGGTTCAGAGTCGATGAAAGGAGAATCACCGTCCTGGACATACCAGACATCTACGACCGTGGAGTGCCCACTCTGAAGGAGGTCTTGAAGAAGAGGCTCGAACCGCACTTAGGCTAGAGCTCTCTGCTGCTTTTCTACTGAATCCATCCAACCAGAGCCATAGCTATGCGCTGATGAGAGAGTAAAATGAGTCGGGTTCCATATTATGCGAGTCGCATAATCTGATTGTGGTCAACTGCTTTCTCCCATGACACAGTTCTATTGATAGCTTCAGCTCCACCGCAAATGGGGCTGTAACGGGTTCTGTGCCTCATAGCCACTACGAGGCTGCTTCCAGCAGTCTCCAAGGGCTTATTCTATCAAGATACGCCTGGACCGACCGCTTATTGCCCTCCAGTCCGTATGCGCCCAAGACATCGTCGTCAAGGAGCTCCTCCGTTTGCGAGATCTCGTCAAGGATGTGTGAGATGAATCTCTCAAGAGTATCCAGGTATTTCCTCAGCTCCTCTTGACCATGTGGGTACAGGGGCGAGCGCAATGTCAGTTCTAGATTCGAAATGCTAATTGTGAGGGCGTAGCCGACCTTGTCAACTATGCCGGCGTACGTGTCAGGTGGCGTCTCCTCGGCGGCCAGAATGGGGTATTTCTCGACTATCTCTGCTCTGTAACGAAATGTGGCACCCGATAGGGTGGGAGCCTCCTTGTTGAGGGAATCTGTTCAAACCTCTGTGAAACGTGCGGAACCCACCTGAAAGAAGGTACCTGCCCGAATACGTGTGCCAACTGCGGAACGCACCTAATAGGCGGTGTGTGTCCTC
>JAUWBL010000102.1 GCA_030601715.1 Candidatus Geothermarchaeota archaeon
GCAGTCGACGGAAGCTCAAACCTCTTCTCCAACACCTGGAAGAAGACCGCTCCCGCCGAGTTGCCCAAGATGTCTCTCATTGCCTGATCTACTACACGGTTCACGTCCTCGGGAGGGATCTGAGGGGACAAATCAACGGCCACCGGCAACAAGACTACAAGCATTCATCGGTGACCGACGTAGTAGAGGCTGCTTCAATGTTCTGGCCTTGACCCATTTTGGTTGAGCTCTCGGATGTGGCGCTCTATCCACGCTGCTACCTTCTCAAGGTTCTTCTTCTCAGCTACTTCCCCAAACTAGATCTGGATGACGAGGAGATCCTTTAAGCTAATTATTCAAGAAGCCAATCGAAACCTGGTAGAGAGCCTCGCGTGAGAATTGGTTGCTGGTATTGTCGGGTGCTGGTCTGATGGACGAGCTTGAGGTGTGACGGTTCTGGTTTGCAGAACGACTTGTTGAGTTGTGGTCGTGTTTCGGTTAGAGACTTTGGTTGCTCTGAGGAGCTGCTCCCCCGACCAGTTCAACTAGGGCTTCAGCGAGGTCCATGGAAAGGATGTTGGGATCAAACCGCTCTGACAGCGCGACGAGTATACTCCTCTCAATGACCTGACCTCCGGATCCGAATATCCCCTCCAGCAGACCCCGAAGGGCTTCCGGACTCTTCACGACCTCAGACTGAGTAACCCCCACCCGCTTATCCAACTGTTGAAAGAAGACTGCTGCCGCCTCGTTGCCCAGGATGCCTCTGATTGTCTGTATTATCAAACGGTTGGCTTCGTCGGCGGGAACCTGAGGAGACACGGCAGCGTCCGGCTTCTCCTATCGCTCTACGGTTCCATCACCCTGTGCTATCCAGCTTTCGGGCGCGGTGCCTTATCCAATCCGCCACCTTCTCCTCGCTCATCTTCTCAGTCTCTTGTTGCTCGCCTATCTTCTCCTCCAGAACCTGCAGCAGCTTCTTCGGGTCAACCGGCTTCATGATGTAGGCGTCTGCACCCAGGTTTAGGGCTTCGACTGCATTCTCTAGACTGGGGTAGCCTGTTACCATGACCTTAATACTCTGGGGGCTTTCCCGGTGAATGCTGTTCAAAAGCTCCATGCCTTCCATGTCTGGGAGCCTTATGTCTAGGAGGGTAAGGTTGAAGAACCTCCCCTGTACCTTCTCTATCGCCTCGCGCCCGGACTCAGCCGCTTCCGTCTCGTAGCCCTTCTTCCTAAGCACGAGCGTTAGGCTCCTCCGGATGCTCTCATCGTCGTCAACTATTAGGATGCTCTCTTTCTCATCCATCTCCTTCTTTCCTCCAGTCATATTGCCTTCCGTTTCCTCTTCCATATCTCTTCGACCAACCTGAGTACCTCGGGCATATCGAGGGGCTTGTAGAGACAAGCGTAGGCATCATTATTCAAGGCCTCCTGCACCAAGTCGGTCATCTCCTGGCGGTACCCAGTCATCATGATTGCCACCGCTTCCGGGTTGACCTCCTTGATGGACATGAAGGTCTCTAGGCCGTTGATGGTGGGCAACTTCAGATCGATGAAGATGATGTCGTAGGCCTTCTGCCCAGCCATGGCGATGGCTTCCTCGCCGCTCTGAGCCGTGCCCACCTTGAAGTTCCTCTTGATCAGTATGTTCTTGAGAGTAATGCAGGTTCCTGGGTTGTCGTCGACCACCAGTACGAGGGCTCCCTCCTTGCCCTCCATTACGTCTTCGATGAGGGCGGTCACACTTTCGATGTCTAGGGGCTTGTAGATGACTCCATAAGCTCCTTCTTTGAGCGCCTCCTGAACCAAGTCCTCAACCGAGTAGGCCGTCATCATCATCACCACAGCGTCGGGCCTGATCTTCTTGATTCGTTTGTAGGTCTCCACGCCGTTCATGAGGGGCATCTTGATGTCCATAAAGACGATGTCGAAGGCGGTCTCCTCAACCCTTTCGATAGCCTCGGGTCCGTTCATGGCGGTGGTGGTGGCGTAGCCCTCGCGGGTTAGGACGAAGGACATGGTCTTGACCAAGCTGACGTTGTCATCCACTATCAGGATGCTCGCCTTCTCCTCCACTCTACTCTCCTCCTTTGATGGGCATCCTCACCGTGAAGGTGCTCCCCTTCCCAACCTCGCTCTCCACCTCGATGATGCCCCCATGCGCCTCCACCAGCCCTTTGCTGGTCGCCAAGCCCAGGCCGATGCCCTTGGCCTTCGTGGTGAAGAGCGGCTGGAAGAGCTTACTCAGGTTCTCATCGGGGATGCCGACCCCTGTGTCGGCGACAGAGACAACCACCCACTCGGGGCTTGGGGCCTCGGTCCTTGCGGTTAGCTGCCCCCCTTCAGGCATGGCCTGGATCGCGTTGCGGATGATGTTTCCGAAGACTTGACCCAGCTGATCCGGATCGCCCAGAACCTTCGGCACAGCCTCGTCCAGCTGAGTCACCATCTCGACGCTCTCCGGCACCGTCAAACGGGAAATCGCCTTCTGGACGATCTCGTTGATATCCACCCTCCGTAGGGTGGGAGGCCTGACACGAGCGAAGCCGAGGAGGTCGCTGATGATCCTCTCCGACGTATCCACCTCCCTGTCCAGGATCTCGAGGGTCTCCTTCACCTCCGGTTCGGGCTTCTTGAGAGCCATGTTGAGGAAGTAGGCGGCGTTCTTGATGGCGCCCAGCGGGTTGCGCAACTCGTGGCTCACCCCTCCGGCTAGCTCCCCCAGCACCGCCAGCCTCTCCTTGCGGACCAGCTGCTCTTGGGAGTCTCGGAGCTCCTCCGTCATTCGGTCGAAGGAGGTGACTGTCATCAACGTGACTGCTATTACACCCCCTCCGATAGCGATCTCGAAGACAAGAACAAAGGAATTGGAGGATTGTAGAGCGGTCACCAGCCGTTCTGCGGTTGACTCTTGCAACAGGGAGGCGCCAGAAACCATAGATGTTGACTTCACCGACAGCTGCGCCGCCAGCAGCTCCTGCAGAGCGGCCTCTCCTCCACCTGTCTCCTCGTCTTCGTAGGCCGCAACCAACCGGTCGAACGTCACCTGGAGCTCTTCGTGGATCCGACGCATCTCCTCTAGGATTGCCTGCTCGTCCGGATCCCGGAATTCTAGTCCGCCCATATCCTCCGATAGCGAATCGTGGGTCAGATCCCACTGAACCCTAGCCCGTTCTTCTTGATTCCGCAGGTAGTCACCTTCTAGGATGTTCAGCTGAAACACGCCTTGAACTATCGCCTCCGCTGCTTCCTGGCGCTGTAACGCGTCGTTCACCTCTTGGGTCATGAAGAATAGTGTCAACCCGATGGCACCAACCACGGACAGAAGAAGGATTGCACTGACCTGAACCTTGGTCCTGATTCTTAATTCAATCCACCCTGCCCAACTATCGTAACTGCACCCGGCTTCACTTCCCTCAAAGCATCAGAATAAATATAGTCCAGGTAATTCGGCACTTCTGTTGCCTCTGTCAGATTATTCCTTATCCTCCACCTCGCCTGATCTTCAAACAACATCAACATAGCCTGCGACAGAATAACGTCGTACCTCTGGTTTGGCCAACTGTAATCCATGTAATCTGAGTCATAATCGAATTTTCTCTTGGTAAATTCTCTGACTGCCTCATCATTGCTTTTAACATAATCATCTGCTTCCACGATTGCTTTCATAAAGCGCCCCACTGCTGCTCTGTGTGCACTCAGCCAATTCTCATTTGTAAGTAATACAAAGTAGAAATCCTCGCCCCCAGCCCAACTTACTGCATTAGCACCTAGTGCTTTCTTCACATTATATAGATAAGGATCCCAGACAAAAACGGCATCTACTGCTTCATTTGTGATGGCATCTAACATTTCGGACGGCTTTAGATAGACAATTTCAACGTTTTCTCGTGAAATACCATTAAACGTTAGAAATGATCCAAGCTGAAATTCGGCACCGCTCTTTTCTTTAACTGCAATCCTTTTTCCTATTAAGTCTTCTATTTCAGAAATTCCTTTATCTTTTCTTGCAACCAATTCCTTAATTTGTTTTGTGGCAACAGTTCCAATTACCGTGAGATCTGTATTGTCAAAGCTATTGCTGACAAAAACGAAATCAGCTGAAGTTGAAATATCGGCTTCACCAGCCATAAGGGCATCAGCAGCGGCCTTGCCGGATGCATACCCTTTTATTGTCACATCTAAGCCATTTGCTTCAAAAAAGAAGTGCTCTTCAGCAACATAAACGAGAGCTCCAGTAAGATACTCAACTGCTGCTAAAGTTATTTTGTCAACAGGTCCTATGTATTCTTGGGGTTGCTGTTGAGTATACCAATAGTATCCACCACCGCCTACAACCAGTGATGTAACAATCAAACCGATAAGAATGGATTTTGATCTTTTCATAATTCTAACCGCCGTGATTCGATGCCTATCCTCGAACCCGACAGAGGTACAGACATGGACCCCTTAAGGCGATTACTCTGGTACGCAATCGGAATCCGATACGCCTACGGAATACGATAGACAGACCACGTCCAGCGTGACGACCGACAACTTCTTGCTCGTCAGACAGCAGAAACCTTTGAAACAAGGACCTGCTTCCCCGGAAACCTCGCCGAACAGCTGACGAAGCCGGACAACGTCCGGAACATGCCCTTCCTCGACAACCCCTATGGGATGAGGAAATAGCTGACCGAGAATTCACTGATACAGATGTAGCAGCATGGATCCGTCATAGACAATTCAGACACTCCACCATCAGGCGTTACAGATTCTCCGAATAGCATCAAATGGCCTTATTATCACAAGCGAACCAATTCTACTCGTCTTGGGAACGGACTGCGTAGCTACCACTGGGAAGATCACGTAT
>JAUWBL010000003.1 GCA_030601715.1 Candidatus Geothermarchaeota archaeon
CTTGCCAGCAGCTCGTCTAGGCGGATGTCGCCGACGACCGCTCTGAGGGTGGTGGTGGCGATGCCAACGGAGGCTCCCTGAAAGTCCTGCACCTGAATGATGCTCGCGGTGGCGTCCAGCACCTTCAAATAGATGAGGAAGTCGATGTCGACGGGGGAGTTGTCCTGGGTGATGCAGGTCTGCCGCGAGACTTCGATGAACCTCTCCCTCAGGTCCACCTTGGTAACTCTGTCTATTATGGGGATGACGAAGACCACACCGGGGCCCTTGGCGCCGAAGAGCCTGCCGAGACGGAACACGACTACGCGCTCGTATTCCTTGATGATCTTGATGGCCGTGGCGATGAAGTACACCACCATCAGAGCAGCGAAGACGGTGATCACAAGGTTGGCCGTCACGTCGATTTGGAGGAGAAGAGAAGACCACTCAGTCAATTCCCGTCCTCATCCACCCTCTCGACCCTAAGCTTGATGCCCTCTGTGCCCACAACCCTAACTCTTTCCCCCTCATTTATCTCCTCGTCGGAAACAGCGGTCCACAGATCCGACGCGACGAGGACGACTCCCACCCCTCCAGGCCTTATCCCGCTCTTCACGACTCCCATCCGTCCACGGAGGCGTCGGATGTCATGGGCCGCGCTTCGGAGGCTCAACACCTCCCGGATCTTTCGTAGGTAGAACCCCACAAAGCCGGCTCCCGTCAAGCCGGCCACCGCAATGGCGTATTCAGAAACCTGGGGGGTTATCAGTGGCTCTCCCTGGTACACCAGGGCGATGCCCACAAGCGAGATGACCACTCCGGAGATGGCGAGGAGACCGTTCCCGGCCTTCAGTTCTAGGAAGATGGTCGCCGCCCCGATGATCACCAGGGCTATCACCACGGGGTTCACGCTGAGGATGCCGAGACCGAACAGGCCGAGAACCACGAAGGCGACTCCGGCCGCTTCCCCCACGAATGTCGGGTGGAAGAGGCCCAACAGGATCAGGAGAAACCCCCCGATCAGGAGGATCCATATCATCGTAGGGTTGCTGGCAAAGGAAAGAATGTCCGACCGGAGGTCCCCACCGACGAGGACCACCTCGGAACCCTCCAGGCCCAACTCACCCAGCAACTCCGGCACATCCTCCACGATCAGCTCCGCGATACCCGCCGTCTTCGCCTGCCCCGCCGTCAGGGTAAGGCTCTCAGTCACGAACCTCTCAGCGACGGTCGCGTTCCTACCCGTCCCCTCGGCCAACGCCCTCATCCAGGCGGCGAACGCCGAAACCGCCTTGGCATCTGATGGGACTGGCGTCGCGGCCCCGATCACCGTTTGGGGAGCCATGGCGATCGTGTCGGCCGCCATGGCGATGTATGCGCCAGCCGAAAACGCCCTAGCCGCCCTGGGCCCTACAAACACGGTTACCGGCCTGGTGCTCAGCTTGATGGAATCGACGATGTTCTCGGTGGCGATGAGGTAGCCTCCGTTGGTGTTGATCCTTATCACCACAGCTGACGCCTGGGGGTCTCTGTCGGCTTGGGCTATGCCTCGGCTGACCAGATCCTCGGCTCCTGCGTCGATCGTCATGTCCAGCTCCACAAGATACACTCTGCTGGTTCCCTGACCCGACGCAGGAGTGAGGATGCTGCGGCCACCTAGGAGTGAAACAGCAATGGCTAGGAGGATGAGAAGCCGGATGCCCGTAGTCCTAGGCTCCCTCAACGCGGATATCCCACAAAACCATGTCTGGACTTATCTTAAGAATCCGACAAGGGGACAACGAAACGGCGTTGGTCCTGAGGGATCGTCAGAGAGGTCGAAAAGAACACCACCTGCAAGGATGCGATCTCATCGACCGGCGAGAAATTCTTCTCAGCTGTTCAAAGATCGGGGACGGGTGAGAACCCCTCTGAGGAAATAAAAGAGGTGCTCCCACAACAAACGCTTGGCAACAGATGTCGGCGAACGGTGGGTCACTGACAGATAGCGTGTAATGTGGTAGAGGAAGGAGTCATCCATGAAAGCCCATAACTATCGAAGCATCAGGGGACAGCTCTACACGAGGGAGAAGTACATCCACGGCGCCCCCGACACCCGCCTGGTCAAGTTCGTTATGGGGGAAGAGAAGCCGGACTACAATCTGGAGATAACCTTGAACGCCAACGAGACGATGCTCATGAAGGACAACGCTCTGGAAGCGGTGAGAGTATCAGCCAACAGGAACTTGGGAAAGCTTCTCGGGAGCGACTACCTGTTCCGGATCATAGTCTACCCCCACCACGTTCTACGGGAGAACAAGATGATGACGGGGGCGGGAGCTGACAGGCTTCAGGAAGGAATGAGGAGGGCCTTCGGCAAGAGGGTGGGTCGCGCAGCCGCCCTCAAGAGAGGCCAGCCGATAGTCTCTGTCAAAACCTACGCAGAGAACGAGGGGAAGGTGAGGAGGCTCCTCAAGATAGCCGCCAGCAAGGTGCCCAAGGGCGCCTACGTGGACGTCCACCCCCTCTAGACGGTAGCAGAAGTTGATACGCATATCACGAGGGGAGATCGCCCGCCACATACTGTCTAGGGGCGCCAAGACGGTTCTCATTCAGGCTCCGGAGGGACTCAAGCCCCAATTGAGCAGACTGGTTCCCGACCTCGAAGAGGAAACCGGGTCTGTAATCATCCTCCACGGAGACAGCTGCTTCGGCTCCTGCGATCTGGGGCTGGCGGACGGTCTTCGTATGGGGATCGATCTCGTGGTCCACATAGGCCACAACCCCTACTTCGGAGACTGCAGGAACGAAAGATTGGTCTTCATCGACGCATACGAAGAAAGAGAGCTCGCACCTACCCTGATGAAGCAGATCATGGAGCTCGCCGAGAACAGGACCTTGGGCCTCGTCGCTTCGATTCAGTACCTAAAGATACTGGAGGATGTGCGAAGCATCATCTCAAGCAACGGAGGTCGAGCCGTCGTCGGCCGAGCGAGCTCCAACGTCATGAAGCCGGGACAGGTGATGGGGTGCGAGATCACAACCGCGAAGACAGTGAGGAACGAGGTAGACGCCTTCCTTGCGATCGGCGGCGGGGATTTTCATGCCCTCGGTGTGGCTCTCTGGACAGGGAGACCCACCTACATAGCGGATCCCTACAAGGAGAGCCTCGTGGACCTGACCCCGCTGGCACGAAGAAAACTTGCCGTGATAGCGGCTCGATTGGACGACGCAACAAGGGCGGAGAGGTTCGGTGTCATCGTCGGTCTGAAGGAAGGTCAGATGAAGAAGGGAATGGCGGACGTGATGGCTTCGAAGCTGGAGGAGAGGGGCAAGAAAGTCCTCAGGTTGGCCCTCCGGGAGCTGTCACCTGAGAGACTCAGATACTTCGACGGTATAGAGTGCTTTGTCCAGACCCTGTGCTCTAGAATATCTATCGACGACGTCGAACTATACGATGTGCCCGTCTTGTCGTACGACCAGTTCTCTATCATAGTCGGGGAGAAAACCTTTGAAGAGGTATACCCATGGGATTAGAAGAGGAAATGAAGGAAACGAGTGAGTCGGTCTATCCGGGTAAGCAGATCGCCGTCATCGAGGAGTTCCTCCCCGGCTCAGGCACATACGTGTCTGACAACGGGTTCGTCCGCTCCGTCGAAACGGGAGTGTTAACCAAGAATCTGAAGAGCAGGAAGGTGAGCGTTGCTCCGAGAAAGAGGGTCGACCTTCCCAGGATAGGGGATGAGGTCATGGGCGTAGTAATCAGCCTGTCCGGGGTGTTCGGCAACGTGACTATCGAGTCAGTAAACGGTGTCCCCTACAAGGGCGCCAAGGGAGTGCTGTATCCGACACGGAGAGTAAGGAAGAATGAGAGACAGTTTGATCCGGGGGACTTCATAGTTGGAGTCATAGAAAGCGACATCAACCGAACCTACCACGTATCGATACGGGACGGTCGGCACGGCGTCATCCTCGGCGCCTGCCAGCAGTGTGGAGCAAAGCTGGGGAGGAAGAGGGGGCCACGACCCGTGCTCCGGTGTGGTAGGTGCGGAGAGGAGAGGATGGCCGAGATATCGGGGCTCTATGGGAGGTTGCCCTGAGGAGGATCGATTTGGAGGTCGAGATCCTGTCGTCAGACGAGAAGACGTTAAGGTTCAAGATTGTCGGAGAGAACCACACCCTGGGAAACCTGATCCAAGACATGTTGCTCCGGGACAAGAGGGTCATAGGAGCGGGATTCACCCGACCCCACCCGCTTGAACAGGAGATAGTGTTTGACCTCTTCCTCAACAAGGGGGAGCCCATGGGGGTTCTGAGGGAGAACGTCGAGAAACTGAAGAAGTACTTAGACGAGCTGAGAGAGGAGGTGGAGAAGGCTGACACGGAGTAAGATGCCCCTAGGAAATGGGTGGCCTTGCTCTACCTGATCTTGTCCAGCGTCTCCTGCTTCAGCTTCGGCAGAACATTCTCTTCGTACCGCGTCTTCTGTTTTCCGTCCATGAAGTAGATCTCGGAGACGACCGATTCGATCCATGGCTTTTCTGAGAAGACTACCTTGTAGGTTTCCTTCTTGAGCCTTTCCTGGTGGTTCATCTTCTCGAGTATCTTCCTAAGCTTCTGTCGGGGGGTGTACAGGACCACTGAGACATGGCTGTGGATCTCGTCGAGGGTTAGGGCGGTCGAGGAGTCCGCAAGTACTTTGAGTATGAAGTCTTCTCTCAAGTCAGAAGCTAGTTCCAACAGACGCAATAAAAGTCTCCGCCCGGTTGAGGCGAATCTGGCGACTCAAGAGCCCTCAGCTTCTCCACTGCTCTCTACGCAACCCCCCTGCGAGAGCACGTACTGCATCCACATCCAGTACGCCGAGACTCCACGGCCGAAGCCAGCCAAGCTAGGAGTCGCGTTCTCTGGGCATAAGGTCCGTCTAGACGATCTCCAAGCTTGTTTGGTCACGTAGGCTGTGGCTGCCTGCCGGAGTAACTGCAGCCCATTCTGGTGATAAGCCAGGTGGTAGCATGAGTTGGCTCCTTCGTGGAGGCGGTCGCTAGGCTAAGACGCCATCCCGTGCCTCGGTGATGGGGACGGATGGGAGCTTTTCCTCGAGTTCGCCCTCAACTTGGACTTCAGCCTCACTCAGGATCTTCTCGGCCTCTGCGTTGGCGGCTGAGAAGTCCACGGTCACTCCGCTCATCTGCCCCGCCTCAACCAGCGTAGTGTTCAGCATGTCGGCGAGTTCATCAAACTGCTTGTCCGCATGGGGCAGAATGAAGGAGACATCCCTGCGGAGTGTCCTGAGAATTTTCGTCGCCGGGGCTAGAGATGACACGATTCCCCCTATGTCCTTTACGGTGTGGAGCCGCAGCGAGAGCTGCTCCAAGGCGAGTCTGGTGTGGTAGATCGACTTTATGACCCTTCTAAGCTCCGCTATCTCGTTCGCGTACACTATGGCCCTGTCTCTGTCGTTTCTCTTGAGGGCTTTCGTGATCTTCTCGTAGTACAGGCCGTCCTTGCTCATCAGCCGGGTTCGAGCCTTGTCGAGGCTCTGGATCTGCTGAGTCAGCGCGTTGGAGGCCTGATCCAATTTGAGCTTGATCTGTCCCTCGCCCTTTCGATTTATTCCCTTCTTGAGCTTGGAGCCAAGGCCTCCACCTCTGTCTACCCATGATTTCTCAAATCGTCCCAGTTTCGTCACCGTGTTTCAGTTGGCTGGATCCAGCTACGCAGACGACGAGATAATAGCGGCATGTAACCTGAAGGCTGGAACCGCCAGTACTAGGGTAACCTGAAGGCCAAAACCGGCGGTAACGGCCTATCGACAGTCTCGGGGCAACGAAGGCTAAAAATCGGATTTCACCTATGCGGAAATGCCTTGCCGAGGAGAAAGCGTCTACTTGCTGGCAAGCATATGACCACCACTCTGTTGAAGTCAGGAGCCGTTGTGACAACGACGGACGAATTGTTCGAGAGGATCTTCTGGAGGAGCCCTCTGCTGGCTCACGAAGCACTTCTTCTCTGGAAACACTTGAGAGAGAGCCCGACCGGCATGCCTTCCTCAGACTGGAAGGCCTGGGCCAACGAACGAAACCTGACGGTTGGACAGTACTACAACATCATCAAGGGGATGAGGGGAGCAGGGTTGATCGAAAAGAGAGGAGGGAGATATCACGTCAGCACGGGGTTTCTTCGGGAGATGGAGCAGATGGTGCGCATATACAGCAGGATCACCGGGTACGAACCCCGCCTCTGAAGGTAGCCGTCTGCCAGGCTGGCTATAGGTATCCCACTTTCTTCAAGAACATCTCGAACTCCGTGACCAGCCGGTTCTCCGTCCTGACCCTGTACTTTCCCGGTTCGTAGGATGTTCTCTCCACCCAGCCGAGTCGCATCAAGCGGTCAAGATGAGACTGCACCGTTTTGTGCTTGAGCCCCGTGTCTCTTTCGAGGGCGTACCTCGTCACGTATTCCCCTCGGTTCTCCAAGAGGACCCCTAGGATCCGTATTCTGCCTCTGCTGCCCACGGCTGCCTCGACAACCTTTCTCGTCTCTCTCAAGGATACGTACCCCTGACCCTGTCCATCAGGTTGCTGAGAAACTTGTCTAGCTCCTGAGCGGGGGCTCCCGTCATCCCTATCTTGGTGAGCTTTCTGATCTCTATGATGCCCCTGTCGTGGAGGTCCTGAACGAGAGCCTCCACCTCCTTGCTCGGCTTTTCGCCCAGCCCTTCGCACACCACCTTATACATCTCCCTTATGTTCTTCAGGGTCACATACGGATCCCTCGCTATCTGAAGGGCCCGGACCACACCCATCAAAGCTACTCGCTCCTCCTCGGGGAGGTTCGCTATGTCTTCGGATGTCACGTGAGGATACGTCTCGCCGTGGACCCTCCTCACGTCCTCGGGCATGATGGCGTCGTGTCCCCTGCCTTCGGCGAGGTTTCCGGAGAAGAGCAACAGGTCAAGAGCGTATCGGACATCGCCGTTCACGGGGGGAGACGCTGTGACGTCAGCTATGTATTCGAGGATCTCGTCGGTGTAGGCGCCCCGATTCAGCGCTTCTTGGGCTCGGTGTTGCAGTATGTCGAAGAGTTGCGTGCTGGTGTAGGCCGGAAACTCCATGAAGGTTCTGCCGAGGGTGCTGAGCTCCGCCCTTTCGAGCTGTCCGTGAAACTCAGTGCTTCTAGCCGTGAACACTATTCCGAAGACGTTGAGGGCGCCATCCGAGTATGCCTCGTTCAACCTGGTGAGGTCGTATATGACCTGGTCTCTCACATGGCGGACGTAGTAGTCTATTTCGTCCAGGGTGATGAGGAGAAACTTGTGCTCTCTGTCGAGGTATCTGAGCATGCCGTAGAGTAGCTCGTTGGCTCCTAGGCCGCGGGAGTAGAGCCTTTGAGCCACCTTGCCGGCGATGTGGCCGTACAGGATCTGGCGGCTGGCCCCGTGTATCTTCAGGTTAACGTACACGTGCGACAAATCTATTCCTCTTCTCTTGGATTCGGCCTCGAATGCGGAGCCGAACCTTATGCAGCTCGCCGTCTTCCCTGTCCCCACGGGTCCGATGACTTGGCAGATCTGGAGGAAGGGGCGCGTTGGCTTCTCTAAGGAACCCATGTACAGGCTCTTCAACGCCTCGATCTGGCTCTCCCTGTGGGGGAGCTCTTCGGGGATGTAGCGGGGCGAAAGTTTGCCCCTGTCTCTGATTATCTCAGGCACCGAACCAGCCTCCACGTACTTCTCCCACATAGGAATAATAAAGCCCCCTGGTGGGTTCGGACGCGGGGGTGGGTGGCCTCCTCGATTGGCTATGGCGTCTTGTATTACGGAAAGATCACGTTAGGATCGGAGAGAACAGGGCTCTAGGAGGAGCCCCCCGCCTCGAGTGTGCGTGGATCCTAAAATAGGGTTCTTCTCGCCTTTCTCTCTGGTAGGAGGGAATGGCTGAGACAGTATTGGACTTGGATCTGAGCAACATCCAAGGCATCGGCCCGCGGAAGAGGGAGAAGCTCATAGACGGTGGGATAGAGTCTGTGCTGGATCTGGCGGCGGCTCTGCCGGGTGATGTGAAGGAGGTTCTGGGAGGTAACAGAGAGGGCGCGTCGCGGATGCTCCTTTCCGCTAGGATCTTCCTCGAAAAGAGCGGGTTGATGGACAAGGAGTTCATGACAGCCGATGAGGTCTTGGAGCGACGCCGAACGCTGATGCGTTGCACAACGGGATCCGAGGGGTTCGACGATCTGCTGAAGGGTGGGATAGAGACCCAGGCAATAACGGAGCTGTTCGGGGAGTTTGGAACTGGCAAGAGCCAGATCTGCCACACCTTGGCTGCGATGTGTCAACTTCCTCTGGAGGAGGGAGGGCTGGGAGGGACCTGTCTCTTCATCGACACGGAGAACACCTTCAGACCCGAGAGGCTGAAGGAGATAGCCGAGGCGAGGGAGCTGGACTCCTCGGAGATCCTGAAGAGAGTCGTCCTCTGCAAGGTCTACAACTCTAGTCATCTGGAGCTCGTTGTCAGGAGTCTGGGCAAATACATCGAGCAGTACGGGGCTAGGCTCGTGGTTGTGGACAGCGTCATCAGCCTCCACAGGGCGGAGTTCATCGGAAGGGGCACGTTGGCCGAGAGGCAGCAGAGGCTCAACGACATGATCCACAGGCTCCTCCGAGTGGGGGAGATCTACAACGTGGCCGTGGTGGTGACGAACCAGGTTCTGGCCCGGCCTGACCTGTTCTTCGGAGATCCCACGAAGCCCACGGGAGGGCACGTCATCGCCCACGCCTGCACCTACAGGATATACCTGAAGAAGGCGGCTAGGGACAGGGTCGCCGTCATAGTCGACAGCCCCTGCCACCCCTACAGCGAGACGAGGTTTCGGATCACGGAGAAGGGCATAGAGGACGTCTAGAAGACGCACCCTTACCCAGGCGGGAGTCCCGTTCCTCCCGTGTGCGTGTGTGGGGAGAAAAAAAATTTGGCTGTCAGAGGGAGCGGAAAGCTCGGGTAGAGCTTTTCCGGCTGAAAGGGGAGTGGAGGTAGCGTTCCGCCTTACAGTCAGGGGTGGACCGTCTGCCTCGAGGGGGATAGGCATTCACTTGTAGAGTCGGAGGGGTGACACGGTGGAAGTTGTGATGAGGAGTGCGGCCGAGGTCTTGGAGGAAACGAGGAGAAGGCCTAGGCTCTCCACGGGATCGGTGGATCTGGACGATCTGATAGGAGGGATCGAGCCCGGCCTCTTCTACCTTTTCTACAGCCGAGATCGAGATACGACGGATCTCATAGTTCACAGGCTGCTGGTGAACTGCGGTCTGCCTCCGGGGCGAGGAGGCCTAGGCGGCAAGGCCGTGTATCTAAACTTCTGCAACTACTACGAAGAGAAGACGGTCTTGAACCCCTCCCGCCTCGCGGCTCTGGCCAAGGCCTCCGGCATCGATCCCATGCTTGTGTTCGACAACAGCTACGCGGTCTTCGCCTTCAACGAGTTGCAACAGCCCTCCGCTGTGGATGAAGTCGTCAGCACGGTTGAAGGGGACGAAGAAGTTAGGCTGGTAGTCGTCCACGGCTTGACCCGCTTCGCAGAGACCTCCAAGAAGAGGGAGGAGGCGTTGGAGGCCCTCCGAAGGACGGTGGGCAGACTGAAAAGGGTGGCCTCGGAGAGGCAGGCGGCCTTGGTGGCGAGCTGCGGCGTTTTAGCTACCAGCAGAGGACGGTTTCCCAAGCCGGAGGGTGGCAGCTTTCTGAGGTACCAGGTCAACGTCATGATGTACTTGCATTCGGCTCAGGTAGGGGAGTCCGGGGTCGTGGATGCCAGTCTCCTGAAGCACCCCTACAAGGAGACGCCTCGGAGGGTGAGGCTCTTTGTTTCGAGAGGAGGGATGAACCTGATGGGTAGAGTGACCCCCTCCTTCCGCCAGATCTACCAAGCTCAGATCGAAGAGCTCAGGAAACACTTCCAGAAAACCCTGCTGGATCCCAGCCACAGGGAGGCCTTTGATGTGCTCCTTCGGGAGGCGTGGCAGCCTGAGGGCCACGCGCTGGGGAACGCCAAGGTCCCCTGCGTCCTCGACGTCATGAACCTGATGGGGAACGTCCACCTCATGGGTGAGGTGGTCAGGCTGAGGAGGGAGCTCTCCGAGCTGGAGGAGCGGCTGGCGGAGGTCGAGGGGAGGGAACACGGGAAGAATCTATAGGGCGGTCGGCTGGATTCTGGACATCCACATCCAGGGGGATGAGGCCGTTCTCTGGATTCGCACCGAAGACGGTCGCGTCCTGCGGCTGAGGGATCGGTACAGGCCGGAACTCTATGTGGAAGCCAAGGGAGAGGAAGAGGCTCGTTCCCTGTTTCACAAGCTGTCGGAGCATCCGAACGTGGAGGCGGTGTCCTTCGAGGAGAAGCTTACCGAGCTGGGTGGCGAGAGGAAGATGCCGCTGCTGCGGGCTGTGGTTGACCACGCCTTCGCCTACAAGCCTCTCCTAGACAAAGTAAGGGAGTCGTCGGAGGTCGAGAGAGTCTACGGCTCGGATCTTCTACACGTCCAGCAATACATCTTCAACCGCCTCAGGATCGCGCCCACCAGCAAGGTGCGCGTGGAATACGACGGAGACGATCTTCTCACATCAATCACCAAGGTAGACGACGACGCCGAGATAGAGCCCCCACCCTTCACAACCCTCTTCTTCCGCCTTCACTCGGACAGCATGAGCCTCACGCCTCAACCGGAGACGGATCCGATAACCAGGATAGACACTCGGCATCAGGGGGAAGAGAGGAGTTTCTCGGGGGCAGAGGCGGAGATCCTTGAGGAATTCGCCGAATACATAGAGGAATGCGACCCCGACTTCCTCGTCGCGCCTCAATGTGACGATCTGACCTTCCCTTATCTCCTAGCTAGGGTCAGAGAGCTGGAGCTGGATCTCCAGTTGGGTCGGGATCCCGTCGACGTCAGGGGTCTTCGGAGGCCCTTGCCCTACTGGATCCGGGGGAGGGTCGCCCTGAGCTACCGTCTGTGGGATTACACCTTCGAGGACTGGGGATTGGCAGGGCTCGTGGAGAGAGCCCGCTTCAGCATGCTGCCCCCCGGGATCGCTTGGAGGTGGACCGCTAACAGAGTCATCGACAGCAGGAACTGCTACGAGCTCCTCCAGAGGGGGTACGTCATCAAGGAGGACCACGGGGGTTACGAGTGGGCTCGGCCGATGCGGCAGGTCTACGAGCGAGATGTGGGGGGCATCATCTTCGCTCCCAGAACCGGGGTCGTCCATGAGAGCGTGGGGGAGATCGACTTCGAGTCGATGTATCCCCAGCTCATGGTGAAGTATTGTATCAGCTACGAGACGGTGAAGCCCGACGGCATCCACCCTAGGGACGACGCTCTGCTCCCCGGGATCGTCGGGGAGATCCTCGAGAGGCGTCTCTACTTCAAGAGGATGAGGAAGAAGTTCCCCGAGGAGTCGAGGGAGTGGCGGTGGTGTGAGCAGAGGCAGCTGTCCCTGAAGCTGATATTGGTCTGTTCTTATGGAACGTCGGGTTGCTGCTGGAACCGATTCGGAAACGTCGTCGCCTTCGAGGAGATAAACAAGCGGAGCCGGGAGGCGATGATCAAGGCCGTTCACCTGATCCAGGGACTGGGCTATGAAGTCGTCTACGGCGACACCGACAGCCTCTTCATCAAGAAGAAGGGTGCCTCGAGGGAGAACTACGAGAGGCTCAGCGACTTTATCGGTGAAGAGATAGGGTTGCCCATAGGGCTCGACCACCACTACCGCTTTCTGCTTCTGCTCTCTTCCAAGACCGATCCCACGGGCTTAATGGAGGCTCAGAAACACTATCTCGGGCTCCTAACCAATGGAGAAGTCGTGACTCGGGGGATAGAGATCCGGAGGCATGACACCCCCCTCCTCATCAAGAACTTCCAGTTGGAGCTGATCCAACGGCTCCTCGGCTGGGACACGGCTGAAGAAGTTGTGACGAAGGGATTCGAGGCTGCCAAGGCTTACACCTGGGAAACCATGAGGAAGGTCATGGAGGGAGGAGTCCCCCTCGAAGACCTCGTCGTCACCAAGTATCTCCGGAAGCCGATCTCGGCGTATAAGAGCGCCTTCCCTCATGTATCCGCGGCTCGCCAGCTGACAGCGCGTGGAAAGCTTCTGAAGAAGGGGGAGAAGGTGGCCTACGTCTTCGTCGACGCCGACCACGAGAACCCCCTCTGTAGGGTCCAGGCCGTAGAAGATCCCGTCGACGTTCAGCGCTATGACACAGGAAAGTATCGGGCCATGGTCCTCGACGCGGCTGAAACCGTGCTCTCGCAGCTAGGATTCTCCAAGCGAGAGTTCGGCCTAGAGAAGGGAGACGGGAAGACGTTGCTGAAACAAGAAGCCAAGGAGAAAGCACACGAACTAGGTCACTGGATTCCAGACGCTCGCCACAAGGGGCCCGTGTTCGTGGTTCACCGCCACCAGGCTACCGAAGTGCACTACGCTCTCGGCCTCGAACGGGATGGGGTGTTGAGAAGCTGGACGCTTTCCAAGGAGCCTCCGCTTGAAGCAGGAGTTAGAAGGCCGGCTATCCAAGTAGGTGACCACTCCGTGGAACAAGCTGGCTTCGAGAACTCCTTGGCCTCCGGAGATAACGAAGTTGGTGTCGTTGAGACGTGGGATAGGGGCACCTACACCGCGAAGGTGTGGTCTCCGGAGACGATCCTCTTCCATATGGATGGGGTGAGGATGAAGGGGGACTACTTGCTGCGGCGATTGGGAGAAGGGAAGGGAAGTGATAGGTGGGTTCTCCTCAAGAGGAGGGAGATGAGGATCTGAGGCGGTGCTGGATCTGCGGCTTGGAGGCCGTCCTCTACGAGAGGGTGGACGGGAGGGTCATGTGCTACGGCTGCCTGCTCAGACATCAACGGGAACAGGTCTCCCTAGACGTGTTCATGACGTAGATGAAACATGATCGAAGGCGAGGATCCGGAGACCTTCAGGAGGAGGCTGAAGAAGTTTGAGGGAAGTGAAGTCACGATAGCCTTGGACCTAGCTTGGACGTGGAAGGAGAGGCAGATCGTGGGAACCCTCCGCTTCGTCGGCAGAGACTATGTGACCCTTGAGGAGACCTTCAACGGCAGACAATACGAAGTCCCGCTTGACCAGATCCTGTACATTACACTAGAAAGGGATGCCTCGGTCTGAGGATCAGCGAGAAGAAGCTGGTTCGCCCCGTGAGAGGCTTTCTGGAGAAGAGGGGCTACCAAACCTTCACAGAAGTTCCAGCCGGCCGTCGAATCATGGACATTGTTGCGGCAAGGGGGAAGACGGTGGTGGGCGTGGAGGTGAAGGTGGAGAACTGGAGGAAGGCCTTCTGTCAAGCCCTAGACTACAGGACCTTCTGCAACTATGTCTATCTCGCGATGTGGTCACGGAAGATACATCTCGTCAACAGACCGGCCTGTCGAAGGGCGAGGATCGGCCTGCTGAGTGTGGGATATCGAAACGTCCGAGAGGCACAGGTTGCTCTGCCAAATCTAACTAGGCGAAAGCTCCCATCGATCCAGCGGATTCGTGTCCAAGAGGAGCAAGAACGAATCAGCGCCCAGCTGTTGGAGCCTTGACCTCGCCTCATGTGTCAGGAGAAGGCCCAGAGAAGAGTCACGACCTTGCGTCCCTCTGTCTTCTACGTTGCAGTCGGTCTTGCGAAGGACATCGGTCTGGAGTACTTCGATGCAGGCGTCGCGGCTGAGGCCCTTCAGTATGATGGCGACATCATCTCAACGGACAGGGCCTTCGATGGGATAAGAAGGGTTGAGAAGGTCTTGGCGAGTTCCTCGTGAATCACAGCCCTAGGATGGGTATCCGCGAAGCTGTTTCCCTGCGAAGCGGGCTACGGTCTTTGCTCCTTGGAACAGTTCTCCGGCCTGACCCATTGATATTGCCGTCCTAGGTGTAGAATGCTCATCGCCGCTTCGGCTACTCCTCGGGTACCTAGTCAGTTCCTTGATGATCGGTTCGCACTTTCGGAGGAGCCTGATGCATGACGCCTTGAACTCCTCTGGGAGGTCGAGTCTGTCGACCACAAAATAGTTTCGGTGAGTTCGGCTGGGCACCAGTCCACTGTGGATCATCAGGGCGGAGGTAGCTGCCTCGGCTGCGGGAGCCGAGTAGAGAGCGGCGGCGATGCCTCGGTGGGGATTGTCGGTGCTGAGGATCCACTCGGCGAACTCTAGGTGTTCGAGGGCTGTTCTCAGCCATGCATCTGCTTCGGAAGCCATGTTCCCGCCCCCTCGATGATGATCCAATTGCTTCTGATCTCGTGTTTGACTTTGAAGTCGAGGATGTGCTTCAGCGCCTTCTCCTTGGAGAAGAGGAACCTGTAGCCCTCAGCTATCCCGAAGAGGAGTGTCCCCTTCGAGGACAGGAGCCTATGGAATCCCTCCCGCGTGAAGTGGAAGAGGTCTATGCCTGTGTGGTACTCCTCTTCCAAGGCCTCCTCCAAGCTATGTGTCGGGAGGTCTTCGCTCGTTACGAGGACAATGTCTAGGTCGCTCTCTTCGTTGTACGTTCCTTTGGCTACGCTGCCCACGAGGATGGCGGCTATGACCGCCTTGTTGGAGTGTAGCTCCCGGGCTATTCCTATGAGCTTTTCTATGAGGAGGTTCAGGGGTAGCGCTTCTTCACGTAATCCATAGCTTCTCCCCCTCTTCTGGACGACCCAAGCCCCTCTCAGGGTCTGCAGCTTCAGGGCGAGCCAACGCGAACTCAGGCCAGTGTCCGTCATCAGCTCCGTGAAGGTCCGCCCACCCCTCCTGAGTGTCTCAATCAGTTTCTCCTCAGCTGTTCTTCGGTGCATCGAGAATTTGTACAACTGTACCTGGGTAAAGTGTACTGTCAAGAACCAGACTTGATGGGAGTGTGTCGGTTGCCCTCCATCTGTCATCATAGTCCCCAAGGCTCGACCAAGCGAAGATATTCCGAACTCCTTCTGCTTCCTACCAGGCTTTTGTGGGAAGCCTCCCACTGGTGGTTGAGTTGCCTGGATGTCTGCGGAGGCCAGTATACGCATCTCGGCTTGGAAGCCACCGGCTGATCCTAACGGTCGTGGAAGACCTCTGCTAATAATCTCTTCGTTTGCTCGTAAGTACGCTTGGCTTTCTCGAAGTACTTGGGGGCCTTCCCCTCAAAGTCTTGCACGGTCATGTTGTGTTCATACCCGTACGCCGCCAACCCTCGTATCTCTGCTAGGGTGTGGATCACGTCTGAGATGGTAGGGATCTCCTCTTTGAACCACTCGGGTGTGTCTGGCCTGTCTAGCAGCTGTCGGAAGGGGCCGCTCACATCGTGTTCCTTGGGGTAGTCTAGGCCGAAGAGGAGCAACACGGCCTTGGTCGATGATTCGACGGACATCTGAGCCATGTAGACGGCGTTGTCGAAGTTGCCTCGGTCCAGAGCTACCTCGCTATCTTCGAGCCATCTCTTCGATCTCTCCATCATGTTGCTGGCCTTTCTAGTAAAGCTGGATTTCAATTTCCTCCCCCATCTTTAGATCGGGTTTCAGGATCCAGTACCATCCACCGCCCGGGAGCTGTACCCTCCGGGAGCCCAGCTCTTCAAGCCTTCCAGCCAGTATTTCAAGGGTTTTTTCCATGAAGTCCTCCCTGTCGTAGAGGGTGATGCCGTCGAAGAGCATGTCGAGATAGATCCTGTGAAACCCTTGCGCCTCCTCTTTCGTCAGGGGGTAGTGCTGCAGAATCGGCCACACTCCTCCTCTGACCAGCAGACGATGCTCAGCGGTTTCCTCAAGGGCTGACTTGAGTCTCGAGAGTTCCTCAATCCTGCCCCACACATCGCGACCCCACTCATCCACGACCACTAGGAGATCGATGTCGCTCTCGTTGACTGTGTCGTCCCCCTGAGCCACTGATCCGAACACTACCACCGACACTAGACGATCCTCGAAATGCTCCAACAACAAGCGGACATACCTACGAAGCAGACCACGATAGGTCGTCCTGGGCAGCCGGTCAAACCCTTCTCTCCGAAGCCAACGTTTTAGGTCCTTGAGCCTTAGAACTAGGTCCAGCTCTCTGAGAAGGTCCCCAGCATCTATCCCTTCCTTCGTCAATCCATACTTGCTTTGTTCCTTCCGGATCAGACCCAGATCCCTCAACTCGGAGAGGCGGAGGCTCAAAGTCCTAGGGTTTTCGACTACTTCCTGCAAGTCAGTGAAAGAGAGAAGGCCAGACCGATCTAGGGCTTCGAGAACATCATAGAACCCTCTCCTAACGATGCTTCTCACACTGACACGCCAAGCTTTCGTGCTTTGTCTCGCCGCGGAAGGCGCATCGTGGAACCGGATGCGGCCGTAAGAAGTTTGAGACAGCCCCGTACCTGGAATCTCAGCCATCGGTTCATCTGAGCCGTCATGGAAGACAAGGACTGTGACGCCAGCCTCCTGAAGCTTTGCACGCTGCCTGGGATAGAAGATGATCTTTTCGCCGTAGAGACGTTTAGCCTCCCAGCCCTTTCCATCGGAAGTGACGAAGTCTGGACTCTTACCGGGCTGGTACAGGATTTCTTCGGGTGTATATCCCCGGGAGAGCAGCAGTTGCTCTAGCTTCCGCTCCGATTGGTTCATCCTCCTTCCCCTCTCCCCAGAAGGTATATCCACCTATACTAAGAGTATAGTTCGAAGTGTTTTAAAGCGGGCTTATGGTCGTGCTGGAGACTCCTTCGATCCTCTTTCGGATTGCGAGACGCAGTTTTTCCGGTTCCTCGGACGGTAGCCCTTGGCTAGACAGGCTCAATGCGAGAGTCACCCTTGGGGCAGCCGTTTGAGGCGCCAGAACCGAAAGGTTACGGTCAACACGATGAGAACGACCGAGGAGGTGAGAAGGAGCCAGATGGTGGGGACTCCCCCTCGAAGGCTCAGACCGAGTTCCGATAGTCCGTAGCCCGCGGAGAGAAGCACTACTCCGGCGAAGGCCACGTCACACAAGACGGGGCTGCTCTCGATGTTGGTGAAGTCGTACCCAACCCTAGCGACCATGTATATGGTCGCAAGCAAGACGGAGACGAAAACAGTGAGGAAGGATATGACAAATAGATCACGGTCCACGATCAAGAGCATTGCGAGTAGGCGACCACTGGGAAAACCGTGAAAAGCGACCACAGCAGAATAGTTAAGTGCAGGGATCCAGACAGAGACAGGCTCACAAGTCGTCGCTGAGAGACGCCTAGGATCCACCCAGAACGAGCGTCTACCCTCTTGGTTTGGACTCTGCCAATCGAACTGTACCGAGGTAGCTGTAGTCGCCTGCTCTCATCTTCGAGAACGTGATCTGGGGAGGATGGTGAGGGCTACGGGCTTTCCCTCCGAGTCGTAGGCGTGGATGTCCTGGAGCTTGTAGGGGGAGGGGAGCAGGATCAGCAGGCCGCCGGTGAACCGGGAGAGGTCTTCGGCGGAGGGAGCCATTTCTCCGTCAGGCTTCGAGCGGGCCTCCCCCAGAAGCCTGGCGTCGGCGTGAAGGAGAAAGGGGCTGAAGTCGGTGGCGTACCACGGGCCGTACTGCATATGCCACCCCACCGGGGGAAGCAGGTAATCCTCCACCGTGAGCCTCCGGCCTCTCTCCTCTCTTTCCCGCTTTCCCCTCACAAGGAAGGTGACGGCTTTGGGATGAGCTACCCGAGCCGTCTCCAACAGCTCCTCCGCCAGCTCTTCATCGATCGATACACTGATCATCGTCCATCATCGTCCTTGGACAGAGGCTGTGCCGTTCCCTTCGCGCTGGGATCCAACCGGAATGCTCCACCCAAACCCTAGAGGGTAACCCAAGGTAATCCTTATGAACTCGGAGATTATCTTGGGGCTCTTGCTACACCTGGCCTACGCCATCTTCCTCAGCCTTGTCTTGGGGGCATAGCAGGAAGCAACTTCCTCAACCAATAATGGGAGCTTGTTGAGAGGGGTGGGCGTCCAAACTTCAGCTTGGTGGAGTGCTTGGGGTGGTCACGCTCAGAACGACGGAGAACGTCGAGGCCTTCGCTCCCCAAAAGAAGAGGAAAAGTAATCCTCGTCTCCTCCTTTTCAGATCTTAACTTGAGGTCAAAGAGTCGTGTGGGACCGCCTCTGTTACTGTTGTCTGTTGAGGTTGCGTGATGAACTCTGTCCGGAACTCGTTCAGATCCGGCCCGTTCTCTTCCACGTACAGGCGTCTTGGGCTAGAGGGGGAGTCCCCGGAGTCCCTTGGTGGCATCGAGGAATTCCCTTGCGATTTCCGTATTCGTATCTTCCAACCAGCTGTGTATGCTCCTCAGGAGTCTAGGCAGCCCGCTCGGGGGGAGGTTGTCCGCTTCCCATTGACGCATCTTCTTTCTATGCTCCTCTTCTATGGGGGTTTGGGGCAGGATCCCGTTCTCTTCGCTGGCCTTTAGGAGTCTTTTGTCATCAGTGGTCAAGGACGGTATGTTTGAGCGCAGGCAGGCCTGGATCAGAAGGCTGTCATTGGCGTCTAGGTCATGGGCTACACACCTTTTCAGCGCTGTTCGTGCATCCTCTGTTCCTATCTCCGCGAAGGTGAGAGGGGAGTCGAAGAGGGAGAGGGCCTTTTCAGATGCTTCTTCCTTTGGTATGCTGTAGGCCCTTCTCAGTGCGAAGTAGACCTCGAAGGGTGTTAGAGGAGTTGTGTGGAAGTCGTACCTGCCGCTTCTGATGAGGGCGTCGCAGACCTGGGAGGCCGGGTGGTCTTCGAGCAGGGAGTAGACAATGATGTTTGTGTCTAGGGCTTTTCTCAGCATCGTGTTCAGCCCAAGAGGAATTCGTCGAGGGAGATGTTTTCCAGGGAGACGGTGAGGGCTTTGCTCCAGTCCACCTTCACCTTTCTGTCGAGCATCTCGTCCCAGCTTACCGCCTTCCGGGGCTTTATGATGACTCCTTCCTCCGTCTCCAATACCTGAACCTCGCCCTTCAACCCCTTCCTCTCTCTGATGCCCTTCGGGATGACGAGCCTCCCTTGCTCATCGATCTTCACCACTTCCATCACCATCACCACTGCAATAACAAGCCGTGGGGCATTTAACGCTGCGACCGGAGGCGCCACAAAACGGTTATGTCGGCTTGACCCTGTATTGGTATGCCCTTCACGCCTCTTCACTGGGGCCCGGTCCTTCTCATTGGCTTTCTCCTGTTCCCTCGCCTTGACTTGGCCGTGTTGGTGGTTTCGAGCGTGGTCATCGATGTTGAGCCCTTCGCTGTGTTGTTCTTCGGGTTGCGTTACCCTCTCCACGGATTCCTTCATACGTATCTGGGGGCCACGGTCGTCGGCGTGGTGGTGGCTGCTGGGTTGTGGGTCTTCAGGAGGCGGGTGGCGGGGGTTGTGAGTCTCTTCGGGATCACGCAGGAATCCTCCCTCGCTAGGTTCCTTGTTACGTCTCTGTTCGCGGTCTACTCCCACGTCCTCCTTGATTCCTTCCTGTATTCTGAGATGGATCCCCTCTATCCCTTGGTGGGCAACCCATTCGTTTACGTCGTCGCCTTGGACAACGTCTACGCCTTGTGTTTGGTTGCATTCGTCCCAGCATTGGCGCTGTATGGCTTCAGGGCGTATCAGCAGAGAACCAGGTAGGGGAAGGGGAGCGTGAGGCGCGTCACGTCTTTTCTGTATTACTCACCATGCTGTCGAAGAACGGGACTACCTTTGAGAGGAAATGTCCGTGTTTCTTCTCGTCCACGACGATGAAGACTCCCCCGATCTGACGCATTCTGAGCTTGGTGACCGTGGTGTGGGTGAACTGGGCTACGTGGTTCTCTTGGTTGTAGATGAGGAGGGTGGAGAGGGCATCGAATAGCAGCCTGCATCCAGAGGGGCTGTCGGCGAAGTTTTGAACGGCTTGTTCTATGGCGATGGAGAGGTCCGTCGATGCGGAGGGTCCCGAGACGTAGACGCGGTTCCGGCAGTCCTCTTGTGTGCCTGTGACGGGCTTGGAGACGCAGTCGATGCAGAACAGGTTCTCGAGTTCGGCGTCGGTCACTGCTCCCCTAAGCCTTCTCTGGACTGTGTCGCAGGGTTGGTTGACTGATACGTATATGCAGCCGCCCCTGCGGAGTAGTCCGGCTAGGAGAGTGGTGACCTCGCGCTGGTAGGCTGTGGGGGTTGTGACGACGAGGAGAAGCTCGGGTCCAGTTAGCTCCACGTGGAATCTCCGTCCTCGTAGTAAAGCTTAGCTATGTTAGGGTTCATTTGTCGCTTGTTACTAGAATATTCCTGAACATTCCTCGCCTCTCTGGTGAGATATCATATCACCCGTGGCGGACCGTTTTAAGCGTAAGTGTGGCACTAATAGTATTCCTAGCGGATGACGGTGACGTCGATTGTCCGAGATGCTGATGGCTGACCTGAAGAGAAACTTGAACAAGCCCGTCGTTGTGATTACGAAGGATGGGTGGTCTTTCAGAGGAGTCCTCGTTGGCTTCGACGAAGAGTTCGTTAAGCTCAAGGAGGTGTACGAGACCAAGAC
>JAUWBL010000026.1 GCA_030601715.1 Candidatus Geothermarchaeota archaeon
GCCGCAAAAGCGCGAAGCGTTCTTGGGATGGATGTGAGAATGAAATGAAGGAAGAAGCAACAAAATACCTTATGAAGTTCCAGCTGGATGTCGATGGAGTGGTCGAGGAAAACGATGTGATCGGCGCTGTCTTCGGACAGACGGAGGGTCTGCTCGGCCCCCTTTTCGACCTGCGGGAGATGCAGAGAGTAGGAAAGATCGGCCGCATTTTGGTCAAGGCCTCCTCAAAGAAAGGTAAGACACAGGGCACGGTATCGATATTCTGCAACCTAGACATGCCGTCGACGACCCTAGTGGCAGCCTTGGTCGAGAGCGTCGACCAGATCGGGCCGTACGACTCGAACATCGCCATGCAGGAGATTCACGACTACAGAAAGGAGAAGGTAGAGCACATAGTCGATCGTGCCAAGAGTATCCTAGACAACTGGAAGGTGGAATCCATACCCCACGCAGAGAAGTTGGTTAAGGAACTTCGGAAACATGTCTCCCCTCCCCCAGCTAGGGAGGTGGGAAAGGAAAGGATTGCGGCTGGCCCCGACATAGGCAAGGCAAAAGAGATCGTCCTAGTGGAAGGCAGGGCTGATGTAGGTAACCTCCTGAAGTACGGTATCAAGAATGTCCTTTCCATGGGTGGGGGAAAGATCTCGAAGTCTCTGACAAAGTTCGTTCAAGGCAAGACTGTAACGGCCTTTCTAGACGGCGACAGGGGCGGTGAGATGAACCTCAAGAAACTCCTCCAAATGATCAAAGTGGACTACGTAGCCATGGCTCCTCGGGGAAAGGAGGTGGAGGATCTGAAACCCGGAGAGATCTTCGAGGCCTTAGAGAAGAAGCAGCCCGTGGGCGGACCTCCTTTGCACGGAGTTGTTGAGCTGAAGCAGCACGAAGAGATCATACAGAAGGTCAACGGAACGTTGGAGGCCGCCCTCGTCGACAGCAAGGAACGGGTCATCGACACGGTGCCCGTCAGCGTGCTGGTGGAAGACCTGAACAAGCGCGAAGGGAACATCGTCAAGAAGATCATCTTCGACGGCATCGTCACCCAGAGGTTGCTGGACGCAGCAGCACAGAAAGGCGTCGAGCTCATAATCGGAAACAGAATGGGTGGTGTAACCAAGAGACCGGATGGCATGCACATTCTGACCTTTGGCGGGCACGTAGGAATGTCTAGCTAGACGCTCGACCGCGCGACTACCGAACCAAAAGGATTCCGTCTCCACCCGCGAATTCAGGGATCAACGCTACATGGGGCCTTAAGTGGCAAGATGGCGGAAGAATGTAGCTGGAAAGCAGGGGAGCCGGGTCAACCCGGCTGAGAGGACGGCTGGGGCGCCGTCGACCCTTCGAACCTGATCCGGGTAATGCCGGCGGAGGGAGAAAGGGAAAACGGCTTCTCCTCCAGCGTCAACCGTAGGAGCAGTGTTTGGATTGGTGGGTGGGTCGAACCCTCAGGCCTTTTGTGGAATCCAGATCTTGGTTACGGGAGACGGTTCTGCTTGAGAGATCACGGTCGAGTGGAACCAAGAAGGATGGAAGGTTGACAGAAGTGGGTGGAGGATCCCAAATGGAGACGAGGTTGTTTACAACAAAGATAATCGCAGAGGCGTCTGTGATAATCGCTCTCTCGACTGCCCTTAGCTTCCTCAAGGTATTTGCAATGCCCCAAGGAGGCTCCGTAACCGCCGGGAGCATGGTACCGCTTCTATGGATTTCTGCCAGGCGCGGCGTACGCGTCGGCCTATTCACGTCCACGATCTACGGCTTGGTTCAATTCGCGGCCGGACCGTTCGTGGTCCATCCGATACAGGTACTGCTTGATTATCCCATCGCGTTCGGAGCACTTGGCGTAATGGGCTTGTTCATGAGCCATCCCCTAATCGGCACCGGCGTGGGGATAGGTGGCCGATTCATGTCTCACTTCTTGTCGGGCTTCATCTTCTTTGCAGCTTATACACCTGAAGGCATGAACCCAATGCTCTATTCAGCTCTGTATAACGGTGGTTATCTGGGCGGTGAGCTCGTGGTAAGCCTCATCCTTATGTACATCATCGTCAAGAAAGACCTGATCCGAGTATTTCTCTAGAAATGACATTCCTTTCTAAAGCAGGTGGGTGTGCCCCCACTAAGGGTTGTACCAGATAGCTATTCCTCGCGTGGCTGGGGGCTTTATTTCTGACTTTTGTGCGCCTAGAATCCGTGGTTTCGGGTCTGGCAGTCTGTGAGACACGGCTTGGTGATTGGAAGGGGCCATGAAGAACCCATCGGTGCCCAAATCCTCGAGTAACTTGATGGAAGTATCAAGGCTTACGGAGGCGCATCTTCTTGTCGAAAGTGCTCACCAGTTTCATTACTCTGTGTGCGTCTCAACCTCCGGCAGGCCTGGACCCCTGTCATCCAGCTCATGAACGGGGAGAAGTGTGTTGCCCAAGACAGTCTCATATGTGCAAGGTCCAGAACGCGAATCGATCGGGGGTGCTTCGATGCTCAGGGCGTCCGTTGGCAAGCAGGCGGTAAGACGCTTCTTTCGGGACGCCAGACAACCGCAGACGGTTTTTTGTCAAGCGTCCGAGGCTGTCATAGTCGACTATGGGTCTGCCTCCAGAGAAGAGAGCCTTGATCCTCTCAGAGCTTCCTCTCCATCAGGAGGGCACTTCCACCGTCGGAGTAGTAGCTGTGCTTCGTTCCTACCGCGCAGAATCCGTGAGAGTGGTAGAACAATATGGCTGGTTGGTTGTCCTCCCTGACTTCCAGCCTCAGCAGATGTATTCTGCTTCGCTTCATCAAACGGATGGCCCGTTTGAGCATCAAGGTGCCGACTCCACGTCGCCTCTCCGTTTCAACCACAGCCATGGAGACCAGATGAGCTTCTCCTCTCAGCGAGGTTGTTGCGATGTAGCCTATGGCCACGCCCTCCTTCTTGGCAACTAGAAACCCTTCAGGGTTCCTCTGCCATAGAGACTTGAAAACGGAGGGTGAGTAGGCGTCAGTATTGAAGCACGAACGCTCGATGTCAACTACATCTTCCAGATGTTCAGGCTCAAAGCCTCGTACGACAACTCTGGGATTCATCCTCTCAGCCCAGTGGTCGTGGCGCATTCGATGACATTGATTCTGTCAACGAACGCGATGGGCAGCTCTTTCCTTCCATTCACCATAGGCCTCATCCAAGCCCAGCCTTACGATGAGATCCGTGAAGTCCAGATGTTCCTGCACGAGTTCCCTGACCCTCTCCACTGGCACTTCAGCTCCAGATGTCATTGCGTCCCATATCTCTCGTCTGAGGACCTCAAGTGGAGCGACTGATCTTTCGATCTCGACCACTCTCACCTCCATTCCTCTGCTGCGAAGGACATCTCGCATGCCGGGCGAGGCACCAACAAGGACGTTCATCTCTCCCGACCGAGACTCAATGTTGTCAGCATCCATTTCGAGGAAATCCATTCTAGTTTTCACCTCCCTCGTGAGAACGTTCAGCCACTGTTCCTCCCTTAGATCCAACGACCGGCTCCTCGCCGCCAGATGAAGGAGCTCCACCATCGTTCTCCGCCTGAGTTCATGATACACCGGGTCTCGAAAACAGTGCACCGCTACAGAAGGGCTGATTCTCTTCAAGTATCTCAAGACAGGGTTCATGGCGCCGTACATCTGGGTGTCTTCTGGTTCCCGTAGGACCTCCATCTCTCTGAGCCTCTCGAAGGCATCCTGCGGGGTCTCGCCCAAGGCAATCCGCCGGATCTGTTCCTCCGATGCAGTAGGAAGGTTCAGGAAGAGGGTATCATATCGCAGGTTCTCCAAGAGGCGGATCGCTCGGGCAGTTGAGCTTCGAAGTCAGACAGTCGAGAGGATGACGGTCGAGCTCATCGTAGCGACTCAGACCCGAAGGAGTTCAACATCCACATGTCGGCTTCTGCTATGAAAGCATATACGATGGGCTCTACAGTCTCCTCGATGGAGATGGCTGGGAGAACCCGCACACTAGAGCGCATGATGGCGGACATGAACGAACGCTACCGCAAGAATCCTAGGGGATGGAGAGTCTATGTCAGACAAGGCAAGCACGGACACGGAGACATATTCATTCACACCTCAGACGAAGAGGTGTGGCAGATTAAGGTCGACAGCCTCTACCGACCCAAACCTGTCGGCGTAGGACTTCGGATGGGCATCGAGGAGGAAGCCAGCTCGTTCTTCGACAAACGTCTCCCTTCCTACGGGTTTAGGCCAGCCACGAGTAGGCAGATCGGTATTCTCAGGGGGGGCCTTCACGGGGGAGGTGATGCGAAGAAAGTTCTGTCCGAAATCCTGGGGAGAAGACCGACAGCCCCGTCTGAAACAGAGCATGGTTTCGTGCAGGGTCCCATCGTTCACACGGCCGACCAGCGTTTCCTTTCTTCTTCGCAAAGGGAGCTTGACGCGAAGCTGGAAACGACTCTAACGAATCTCCTTCGGAAGAAGGGCACGCTGAGCGCATACGGATAGCGAACGAGCTTGAGATACCGAGCCTTCAGCTATCGCAGATGCATCATCATCTCATTTCTGAGTGCAGCCCTGGCTTGCTGTAGCCGCTTCACATCCTCCGCCCTGAGCTTGACCAGGTAGTCGATTCTTCTTCCTTTCGTTATCTCGTAGTCAAGGTCGTACTTTTTCAACACTCTTGGCACGTTCTTGGCTAGGACTATGGGTCTTCCGGACTCACCGAAGCTCTCCTTCATGTAACGGTTTATGTGGGCGTGATAGATCCGGTACATCCTGGGCAGGAAATCCTTGAAGCGGCTCCCATAGTCGGCCAAGATATCTATTATGCTATATTCCACGAATCGCTCAAACGAGTAGCCTTTCGGGCTCACGGCACCATAATTATGCCCCCTTCTCTTAAGACTTACCATTCTCCGTGATAATGGATTCTATTCGTAGGAGCTTGCTGTGATGATATATCTAGGGGAGAAGGGCGTGGATGTTCGGAATGCACCACTCTGAGCAAGCCTTCCATACGAGGGATCAAGGATCACGCCAAGAGAACCCAGGGAGAGGGACCCGATGATGATCTCAGGGGTGGTAAGTCGGGTGAAGAACGCTTGGGAGCCATGTAGAGTGCCGGTGGCGGTCCTCGACAGTTAGAATTTCAACCAGTCGACGAGTGTATCTTGGAAAGTTGTCGACAAATCAGTCATGATGACCGTGAGCTGTCAGGGCCTGGCTTCCTATCGTTAGATTCTTGATATAGGCTCGTGGCTCTAGAGCTAATACTGAGTCTTGAATGGATTACAGAAAGGTCCAGGTTATGGGGGGGAGCACAGTCCTGGTGTCTTTGCCCAAGAAGTGGGCGGACAGACACAACGTGAGAAAGGGTGACTTGATCGCCATCCAGGAGAGAGCCGATGGCTCCCTTGTCATCTCAAAGAGTGCAGCGGAGCCGACGGAGGCCTCAGAGGTAACAATTGCCTACTCGAGCCCAGACCTAGAGGCTCTGACTAACGACATAACCTCCCAGTACTTGCTCGGATACGACTTCATCAAAATAGTGGGCGAAGGAAGATTCAGTCTCGAAGAAAGGGAGCGCGTCAAGGAAGTCGTACGTCGACTTGTGGGCCTCGAGATAATTGAAGAGGACACCGAGTCGCTTACAATACAGTGTCTCCTGGAGCACACAAGCCTCGATCCCCACAAGCTCTTGGTGAGGATGCACATGCTGACATCAGCGATGCACCGAGACGCCATCATATCCCTGACGGAGGGCGACACCCACCTCTCAGAGATAGTAGTGAGAAGAGACGACGAGATAGACAGGCTTTATTTTCTAGTGGTTCGGCTGCTGAGGAGCGCTGTCCAGAACCCGTCCCTGGCCGACAGATACGGTCTGTCACCCATAGATTGCCTCGATTTCAGGGTCGCCGCAAATCTGATAGAGAATATAGGAGACTTGGCAACCGATGTTGCCAGGACCGTCTCTGTGCTCCCCCGAATAGACCTCACGGGAGCGCTTGCCTCGGCGCTGCAACAAGCCTCATTTCTACTAGAAGAGCTTCAGGAGAACGCCGTTAGTGCTTTCCTGGAAAGGGCTGAGTTCGACGCAGCCAGCTTAGTGAAGGCTTACGAGACGCTGGACATGAAGCTGGACACTCTTGATGCACTCATCCAAGAGCACCCACCTGAGACCTTAACTCCTCTCTCCGCCATCAAAGCATCTCTGCAAAGGATAGCCCACAATAGCGTCGACATCAACGACCTTGTAGTCCCAGAGCTCCCAACAAGAACAGGCTAAGGGAGGAACAAGACTCTAGGCGCTTTTCAATTCATGCACTCGAAGAATCTATGGAACGTCTGCTTGGCGGTGTTCAACCCAGTGTTCAGCAAAGATACGGCAAGGCCCCGTAGCGAAAGAGGTCAAGTTTCTGCGATGCCTGATCTGGAGACGTCTTCGCCCAGCTCCGAGTTCATACGATACTGGAGGGCAGCCCGAACACACATAGACGCGGCAATCTTGGAGAAACTGCCTCGCTTGTCTCACCTGAGTCAACACGTGGAGAACGCTGTCAAGGGTGGAAAAAGACTGAGAGCGACCCTGACGCTCCTTGTGAGCGAAGCGCTGGGCGGGACGGTTGAGGACTCACTTGATAGGGCGGTAGCGATCGAGTTTGTTCACAGTGCTTCCCTAATACACGACGATTACATCGATCGTCATCCCGTCCGCAGGGGTAACCCGTCTTTGTGGAGAGTCTTGGATCCACGTCGAGCAGTCCTACTTGCAGACTTGCTCTTCTCGATGGCGCAACTCTACATGGAGAGGAAGAGCAGACAGGACGCCATGCTTCTCGCTGAGGCCATAAGAAATACAGTGAGGGGTGCGATTCTGGAGCCGCTCAACCCAGTGGATATCGTCAGAAGCATAGCTTCCGAAGGTGCATCCGCAAGGATCTACGAAACCATCATCCGCCTCAAGACGGGCGAGCTTTTCGGTGCTGCTGCCAAGGCTGGAGCCGTGGCCTCAGCGGCGGACACGGAAACCCAGGAAAACGCATACAGATATGGTGTGAAACTTGGCGAGGCCTACCAGATAGCGGACGATCTGAGAGAAGTTAGAAGGCTCCAAGCGGGTGGAAGGGCGACTCGTATCGATATTGTTGACCTGCTGCCCGCTCTTTTCCATTTTGATCGTAGAACCTTCAGAAAGGTGTTCTTCTCTCTTGTGCCTGGAGGAAAGTTGCCATCAAAAGTGCTGGCTAGAGCCATGGAAACCATCGGTGATAGGTTTCAAGAGGAGATCGATCGACGGGTCTCCTCGGCAGAGTCCGCGTTGGACGGTTTCCCGCGGAACCGTTACACAATGCTCCTGAAGGTAGCCCCTCGTGTTCTGACGGACATTATGCTGTCACTGGGCTAGCGCGAGGAAGATGTGGATGTCTCACGTCCGATCCAGTGATCTCCTCCTCAGGGATTCGCCTACTTCAATCGATCTCGAAAGGTTACGGGCGAGCAGCTTTCCTCTGGTTTCGGCCGGATGACGACGCGAAAGCCAGCCCTAGACGTGCCTAGAGCATCCTCTGTAGGAGGGCCTCTATGTTCTCCCGGTAGCCAAGCTCACCGCCGACGGTGACGGGTCTCTTCGTCGACCCCTTGAAGCCTCCTCTTGGCGGGGACAATCGCAGTACTGGTTTCAGACCGGGTATTCCGCGAATTGATGTCCTCCCCCTAGCTATGTCATCAAAAACCTCGGCTACCTCACTTGCTTCCAACTTTTCCCGCAAGTATTCTTCAGTCAGGGGTTTGTTTCCTATGGTTCTTCCCCTAGTGGATAGCAGTCGCTGGACCGTCTCAGCTGTCGCGGTTCCCCAAGTGATGTAGTCCTTGGCCTTGTAGAGCATTCCTTCCATGACCCTGTTTCGGGGAACAATCGTCGCGTTGAACTTCTTGTGCAGGCCAAGGCTAGAAAGAGTATGTTTGATCCCTCTCCTCACGTCTACTTGTCCGCGTATTCGGACGACAACGTAGGACAAGGGACTATCTCACCCAGATCTCCTTCGTGACGAGCTTGTAGGTATTCCTCAGCGCGTCATATGTGGCCATGGCAAATGAGGGGGTCGTTCTAGTCTCACCAGCGGATATGATCCAGCAGTCATGAACCCCTGCCAGCTCCGCGACGGTTCTAGCTGTCTCCCCTGCCACAATACCCAGCCCCCGGGGACCTGGGAGGATGTTTACCCGTACGCTCCCCCATTTTCCTCTGCTCTTGACATATAACGAGTGGTCCGTGCCGCACAGGCATTCCCAGCTTCCACAACCACGTCTCAAGGGCGCAATATTGAGCAGGGCCTGGGCGACCGCCTTCTCGATGGACATGTGAACCTGCTTGGCCTTCCCCGAGGCGACACCAACCCAGCCGTCTCGGTTTCCAACAACTACAGTGGATCTGAAGCTGGCTCTTCGGCCTGCGTCGGTCTGCTTCTGGACGTACCTCACCTCTAGGACCTCATACTCAAGGCCCGGGATCAAGAGAGTGACGATTTCAGATTCTTGGATCACAAAGTTGTTCGATATGATCTCAGGCATCGAGGTTATCTTTCTCTGGAGCACCTGTCTACCCAGTCGGGTTCGTGGTGTCCAGTCGTTACGTGGTCGTTGCACCTTCGAAACCATCTAGACTCCACCCTCCAAGATTCTCAGTTTGATACTGTCAATAGCTTCCGGAAGAGACTGGGGATCTACTCCGAGTCGAGCGTATCTCGAGAACACCGTCCCAGGCCTCTCATCATCCATCTCTCTTAGCTTCTTGCTGAACTGGGCTATGTGTTGGCCTCTCAGCCTGTCTTGAGCAACCTTCGCCTGACCTCCAACTGGGACTTCCAGGCCCGCATCTGTACATCCCTGCGCAACGGCAAAAGGGATTGACGCATTCGACGACCAAGCCGGACCCAGAGAGACCACAGCAGTCTCTAGATTCTTTTCCCGTGCTCTCCTTCCCACCAGAAGGCCAGTAAGATACGCAGAAGGCAGATTCCTTAGGCCAACCAGGTTGAAGTCTTCAGCCAGCTCCTTCGAGCTTGCGCTGGCAAGCGTTACTTCTCCCTTTCCTGACGGGAGGCAGATAGACACGTACACGTAGTTCGAAGTTCTCCTAGTGACGAGCATGGGGTGACCACTCAGCAAGAGCTTCTTCCTAGCTAAGTAGTCCGTCCTGTTCTCCCTTCTCCTTCTCAGGACTTTCTTGTGTCTAGGGCGTCTCACCGGAAACTCACTTCTCAGGTCGATTGTGTCTTGATTGTGCGAGCTACATGTTCTCTGAGGTG
>JAUWBL010000040.1 GCA_030601715.1 Candidatus Geothermarchaeota archaeon
GCGATTTCCTCTCGTTTTCTATGAAGGTCGAACTTCTCAGTGTGAGCACGCCTCAGGGAGTTGAGCTGGACGGAGCTCACTATCGCTACGAGGAGGAGAGGTCGGATAGGGCTTTCTGCCTCCTTCACGGCAAGACTATGAACTTCTACGTGGGGATGCCGAGGTTTCTCCCACCCGTCTTGGTGGAGGAGGGATACGATTGCCTCAGCCTGAACCGCTCGGGCCATGGCATCGGGTCGATCCGTGACAGCTTTAAGCCCTTGGGGGATGCGTGGACGACCTTCAGGCAACATTTGGAGGACGTGGAGACCGCTGTCAGGTACCTGAAGGAGCTGGGATATCAGGAGATTCTCTTGGCTGGCCACAGCTTGGGGGGCTACTTGGCGGGGACCTATGCGGCGGGGGATAGGGATGTGAAGGGTTTGGTTCTGGCGTCTCCGATCGGCTCCTTCCACCTCTCTACCATGCCGCTTTTCGCGCCAGAGGATGAGAGGGTTCGTGTCTTCGAGGAGGCGAGGCGTCTGGTGGGGGAGGGAAGAGGCGAGAGGATGTTAGCCATCTCCGAGTGGCCTTATCTCGTATCCGCGGAGACCCTGATGACGAATTTGATGCAGCAGGAGGAGGCGCCTCTCCTTGCAGAGTCGGTACGGAAAGTCGAGGCGCCGACGCTGCTGGTGTTCGGCACTGAGGGGGTGGAAGCGCAGCTAGGAGCTGAGGCGCACGCGCTGTTGGAGGCTTCGGCGGCTCGTGAGAAGAGGTTGATCATGCTGAGGGGCAGTGACCACTTCTACAACGGATTTGTAGAGGAGTTCTGTTCCGCCGTTTTAGAGTGGCTCAGACATGTCGACCTCTGAGCCCGAGCTAACCCCGTTTCTGCTTGTGTGGAATGAACTTGACGGTATGGATTGGGACATGAAAGACTTAACATGGCTAGCGTCTTGAACGCTTTCGGCGTGGTCGATCTGCTATTGCGCGCTGGCTGAGACATCCAGGTGGCTGGTTTGAGCACAGTTGAGTATGTCAACGGGATCTTCGAGAACCTCTGGGAAGTCGACGAGAGCCAGGTGGGAGATGTATACAACGACCTGAGGAGTGCAGGAGCCATCATCCCGTCGGGCGAGGGACGCTCCAAGGGAGCTCTGAGCATCGCGTGCAGCGAGATGGGGAAGATGGCCCACGGAAAGGTCGTCGTCGACCGGGGGGACATCGGGTTCCCCGGTAGAGATCTCGCGGAGGCGGCGCCCGTCCTGAGGAGGCGGCTTGGGCCCGTCTGTCTTCTGATCAACTCCAGCAGCGGGAAGTCCCTCATGCCCCTGCTCGATGCCCAGAGGTTGGCCTTCTATCTGTCTCGTGTGAAGAACGCGAGGGATTTCAGGATCGACCTGACGACTTCTGATCCGGGGTCTCCTCTTGGGAAGCTCTCCTCGAAATACGGAAACATGGTCGTGTTGAAGGGAGGCAAGGGCCCAAAGCTTCCGGCTGAGCCGAGGGAGTTCAGGGAGTACGGCACCATGGAGGACATATTTCCCCTGTCGAGCGGGTTGTTGTTCCACTCCATGGCTGCCGCGATGAGCCATGAAGCCACACCCGACAGGGTCTTGAAGCTCGCCAGGAGACTCTCCTCGGAGATCTCGGGCGTTGTCGCGGATATGGTCAGCTCCGATTTCTTCGACTTCGTCTTGAATTCCTTGGAGCAACGGAAGTCTTGCTTCTTCGCGGGGCTCGGAAGCAGCCGGGAGGTGGCTAGGATGACCGCGGTTAGGATCGGGCACGTGAAGAGGGCGTTGGGAGACCACATCTACGTGAGCGGCGAGACAGAAACGCCAGCTCCGAGGATCGGCGACATTCTGATTGTTGTTTCGCAGAGCGGAGAAACGGAGATCATGGCGGGGTGGTGTCGCAACTTCAAGTGGATGGGTGGGCTCATCGCGTCTGTGGTGGGAAAACCGAAGAGCACCATCGAGTCCCTCTCTGATATCTCGTTTGTGGTGAAGAGTGACTGGAAGAGGGGCTCGCCCAATAGCTTCTACATCAAGGCGGCATATGCGCTGAGCCCCCTGCCGGTCTACCTGGTGGAGAGGGTGGAGGACAAGGGCTTCATTCTGCCGAACTACATCAGACGCTGGCACAGGACGGTCGCTGCTTAGTTCACTCGTACGCTAAGCTCACAGGACTAACCAGGCTCTCGTAGTACTCCCTCATCCACGGGAGGATGTCTCGGCCCAGCAGATCTAGGAACCTGTCTTCATTGGGGCTCGCGCTGTGTATGTAGACTCGATCGAAACCCATCTTCAAGAACTCCCCCAGTCTCTTGATTATGGCGTCGGAGCTGGTCGTGATCAGCCAGGATTCCTTGATCTTCTCGATCTCTTTGGGGCCGACCAGCTCCTCGAACTCGCTGGGGTGAACTACGTGCTCCCTCCTTCCTCGGGGTATGGCGGTGGGTGCCCAGTAGAGGGCGGAAGCCAGGGCTTGGTCGTAGTCGACGTCGTAGGCTACCTTGAACTCCATGCATCTGGCGAGCTTAGATGGATCCTTACCCGCTGCCTTCGCTGCGTCGTCCATGGAGTGTATGATCTTCCTGTATCTCTCCAGGCCTCTGGGGTTGGTCAGGATGCCGTCAGTCATGCGGCCGGCCATGGCCGCGACCCTGACGTTGGAGGTCGCCACGTACAGCGGTATCTTCTTCTTGGGCTTGGTGTAGAGCTCGGCTCTGCGCAGTGTGTAGTACTTTCCATCGTAGGTCACGGCGGATCCTCTCCACAGCCTCTGGATTATCTCGATGGCCTCCCGGAGTCGGTCGACCTTCTCCCGGTATCCCATCCAATTGAATCCGAGGGGAGCCTCGTTTAGCTTGTGTCCGGTTCCTATGGTGAGGAAGATGCGTCCAGGGAATAGGTAGTCAAGGGTGGCGAATGCCTGGGCCACTATTGCAGGGTGGTATCGCAACAGGGGAGTCGTCACGGCTGTGCCGAGCTCGGTTTCGCTGGTCTGGGACGCTAGCGTCGCGAGCCAGACCCAGGGGAAGCCAGCTTGTCCGCCCTTGTCGCGCCAGGGGTGGAAGTGGTCGCTGGTGACTATCAGGTCGAAGCCCACCACTTCAGCATGGCGGGCGTAGTGGATCAGGGTGTGGGGGTCGTACTGTTCCTGGGCGGCCCAGTAGCCCACCCTGAGTCGCGGCATTACATCTCACGATGTCAGGCTTGCTGTAAATATCCGTTTGTCTACCTTCTATGTGCGGAGCCGACCGTGGGTTCGTGTAATGTTCATCCTTCTTTCTCACTTCCTCGGGGTCGACACCCCCGCCTTCGCCGGAGGACCCTCTCTGACCATTTCGCCCATCAAAGAGATAGGTAAGGGAGGCAGCAGCAACAGCTACACCTTGGCCTTCCCAAATCATCTAGGAACGCACATCGACGCACCCCTACACTTCGACCCCTTGGGAAAACCTCTTTCGGCCTACGACCTAGAGGATTTAGTCTTCACCCGCCCAGTTCTCTTGGACATTCCCAAGGAAGATTCCGAGTTGATCCGCAGGGACGACCTGCAGGCAGAAAGAGAGCCCATCTCCAAGGCAGATCTCCTGCTCCTACGTACGGGGTTCGAGCAATTTCGTGAGACCGATCCCGTCAGATACTCCACGCGGAACCCGGGGCTGTCAGCGGAGGCCGCGGCGTACATTAGCCAGAAGCTTCCGGGTTTGAGGGGCATCGTCCTTGATACTATCTCGGCCTCTGCTGTCCAGCACCGCGAGGAGGGAAGAAGAGCTCACACAACCCTGCTCTCCTCCCGGAACTTCTTCATCATTGAAGACGCGGCTCTATCCCGGTACCCCGGAGGAGTCGAGAGAATTCTGGCCTTCCCCCTGTTCGTCGTAGGCGTGGACAGCGCACCGTGTACCCTCGTGGCCGAAGCGCATTCATCTAGGCTGGCAGGCCACATTCAACGTCGCTGAATGATGGATCATGTGTGGGTTTGATGGACATGGAGCGATGTGAGATAGGCCTAGTAGGATTGGGGGTGATGGGACGGAGCCTGGCTCTCAACATTGCTGAGAAGGGATTCTCCGTTGCTGTCTTCAACAGAACCACTCAGACGACGAAAGAATTCGCGAGGGATCTGCCGGATAGCCTCCAGCTGATCCCTACCTACACCATGCAACAGCTGACAGACAGATTGGAGAAGCCCCGCCGCATACTCCTCATGGTCTCCTCTGGGCCCGCCGTGGACAGGGTTCTCGGGCAGCTTAGCGGATACCTGTCTCGTGGCGACCTGGTCATAGACGGGGGCAACTCCCACTTTCGAGACACGGAACGTCGGGGCTCTGAGCTGGCCGAGCGGGGACTGATGTACCTAGGGCTGGGGGTTAGCGGAGGAAAGGAGGGGGCTCGGAAGGGGCCGTGCCTCATGGCGGGAGGGGAGGAGGCTGCCTATAGCTTGGTCAAGGAAATGCTGACCACGATAGCGGCTCAGGTTGAGGATGGTCCCTGTTGTGCATTGCTCGGGCCCGGGGGGGCGGGGCATTTCGTCAAGATGGTTCACAATGGGATAGAGTACGCGGTAATGCAGGTCATCGCGGAGGCCTATGACACCCTTTCCACGGGGCTTGGCCGCGAGATAGAGGAGATAGGAGAGGTATTCGCCGAGTGGAGTCGGACGGAGCTGTCCTCGTACCTCATGGAGATAACGGTGGAGGTTCTCAGGAAGAGAGACTCCGACACGGGGAGACCTCTGGTCAGCGTGATCCTAGATGTAGCCAAGCAGAAAGGGACCGGGAGGTGGACATCGCAGACCGCCATGGACCTCGGAATCCCTATCCCGACGATCGATGCTGCCGTGTCTGCGAGAATCCTTTCATCCCAGCGGGGATTGAGAGATGAGGCCTCCCGCTTGCTTCGTGGGGCCAAGGGGATCCTCCAAGAGGGCAGGGACGAGTTCGTGGAGGAGTTGCGGGACGCGGTAGCTTGCTCCATTATCACCGCGTATGCCCAGGGCATGTCGATGCTTGGGGCGGCTTCGGATCAGCATCGTTATGACATTGAGCTGGCCGAAGTGGCGCGGATTTGGAGAGGGGGCTGCATCATAAGAGCAGAGATTCTTCAACGGGTAAGGGAAGCGTTTCTCAACAATCCGTCTCTAAGGCATCTTTATCTGGAGGAGTCGTTCGCGGAGGTGCTCAGCGAGAAGCAGGACAACTGGCGCCACGTGGTCACAAAGGCCAAGGCTGTGGGTGTGCCCGTCCCAGCGATGGGTGCCTCGCTTGACTACTTCGACGGTTACCGACGGGATGTACTGCCCGCCAACCTGATCCAAGGCCTTCGGGACCGTTTCGGAGCCCACGGCTACAGGCGGGTGGACAGACCGGGGGAGTTCTCCACGCATTGGTAGTGACCCTTGGAGCAAACTGACCGACGCTTCGAGTAGGATTAAGGCAGTCGACCAGCGCCCTTGAGCACGCGAAGAGCGTTCAATGTGATCATCGTGTTGGGGCCACCGCGCCCCCAGTCGACCACTTCCACGTTGGACCCTTTGCTCCCCGGCGGTCGCCAGTAGTAGCCCCCAGGGCGCCATCGGCCATCTGGCAGGCGTTTGCCTTCTACGATGTCTAGGGCCTCTTGGGCTCTTGGGTCCTTCAGCTTGCCGAGTTGAGAGAGGATTCTGAGCGCTTGGAGAATGTCGTAGTGCCAGTACAGCGGATAGTGCAGCTTCAGCCATTCAGGATTGACAACATCGCCCGTTCTCTCGGAACGAAACAGGCGATGTCTTAGGAAGAATTCGGCAGTTCGCTGGGCGGCATCTAGACAGCCTTCATCTCCGGCAGTACGGTGATATTCTGTGAGTCCCCACAACGGGGCTAAGCTCTCGTAGAACGAGGAATGGTGTGCGTGTTCATCCTTGTCGCAGTTCCATCCTCCGTCTGGCCACTGCCATTCCACCAGCGACTGGGCGAGTTGCCTTACCCGGGGATCGTCCGTCAGTCCCAGACGGCTGCATGCGGCCAACGCGTTCCCCTCTTGGGACGCGCATCGGCGAACTAGTCCGTTGATTCTCTTGACCCTGCGGCGATGAGTGTCGCCGGTGAGCCACCGAAGTACCTGATCCGCAGCTGCCCTGGCACGCGGATCGCCAGCAGGAAGTCCCAGCTCCACCAGAGATACTAGTCGCCAGTGTGCCCCGGTCCACTTCTTGTACGGATGGACCCCGAACCCGCCGTTGGATCGTTGCCCGGCCAGCAGGGTACGGACACGTGGTCCATCAGGGATCTGATCTCGCGCTGTCTTGACTTCGGGTGAGTCCATAGGTTCACCAAGAATCTCCATAAGGGTTGGGTACCGGACTGATGGTTCTTCTCGACCAAGAAGCCAGCGGATTGTAGGATCATCTCGGTTCAAGCTCTTCACCTTCATCAGATTAGACAGCAATACGCAGTATACATCCCTTCTACACACCACATACCTCATGGCCGCTCGTCCATGTAGGCTGAACTGAACCCGTTGCACATGGATCGATTGAAACACGGTTATGTGTCCCGCGGGGGGAAGGCGCGTAGTCTAGTTCTGCTCTCTCTTTTGCCGTCTCCTGGCTATCTTCTTCAAGGAGAGGGTTGCCACGGCTAGGGAGATGATCAGTAGCGGAAGAATGATTGGTTGGAACTCTTGTATGACGGTGGTGCCCACTATCTCGACCCTGTGGTGGCTGTGGTCGGAGACGAAATACAGGAAGGAGTGGGTGGAGTTCTCCGCGGAGTCATGCAGCACGAGCGTGTCGTCGACGTAGACTGTGAAAGGGCCTCCCAGCAACTCCTTCGGTATCGACACGTTGCAGAAGCCCCCACCAATGTAGCCCGTGGCGTTGAAGGATATGGACTTTGAGTCTCTGCTGAAGCCGAAGCTCTCCAGCCAAGACGAGTTCGTCGTGACAGAGATGGTGAAGTCGGTGGAGTCCTCCCTCAGAGCGTACTCCCATGTTCTCTGATAGTCCATCGCGCTTGCTGAGACGACAGCTCTTATCATGTAGTCGTTCGATCGCAGTCTCCAAGAGGTGCCATTGAAGTACCAAGAACGGTCATCAATAGGGTCGCTGTCATCATAGTCCAGAGCGATATTGTAGTCGATGATCCACTCCAGTCCGATGTAGAAGTCTCTCCCGCTAGAGATGGAAATGTCGTGCTGTGAGAGATCTACGTCGAACCAGCCGCCAGGGCTTCCTATGGCAGGTGGCTCCACTTCCATACCGGGGAACAGGTCGTTTCTGTTTTCGTCAAGCACTCTTACCTTGTAACTCTTGTCGCCATAGGAGGACACGTAGTGATGGTAGAAGCGCGCGGACGCTAGGTCTCCCGAGAAGAAAGGCGTGAACCTGACAGCCATCATCTGTCCCACCTTGTGTGAGGAACTCGTCCTATAGCCACCGTCGTCGTAGAGGTATTCGATGGAATCGGCGGTGCCTCTCGCAGTCAGAGTTCCCGGGGCCGTAGTTGTGAGGGTTGTTGTGGGTGCTGTCGGGTCTAACGCGGTCACGCCTCCTGACACATCCCACCGGAGGAACCCTAACCCACCTTGATAGGTTATCTGGTAGCTCCCTTCGACCGTCAAAATCTCCGAGGGGAAGTTGAACATGCGATCCTCGATTGTCATGTAGCCGAGGTTTGAGGCCATGGGCGGGTCTTGGAGCGATTCGACCTCGATGCGATGGATGGGGTCTGTGGAGTATTCGACCACCAGTTGCGGTTCGTTTGATGCTTCCTTGGAGTTGAAGGTGGCGTAGGCGTAGCCAGAGGTTCCCCCGAACTTGAGGACGGTGGTGAGGCCTCCAAGGGCTAGCCCTTGTTGCACGTCTTCTGTTTGGTCCCATGACTTGTACGCGTTGGTCCAGACTAGGATGCCGAAGCTCCAGTGGGATGTGGCGGTTGGTGAGAAGTCGGGTTTGTTGTTCCACGTGATGCCTGACTCGGTCCACGAGTTGTCCGAGGAGGAGTGGGCCCCGATGGATCCTTGACCCCATGGGAGGTACCCGCTGAAAGATGTCAA
>JAUWBL010000018.1 GCA_030601715.1 Candidatus Geothermarchaeota archaeon
TTTGCCACGGCTTCCCTTCTGGTTCGAGTGAATATTATGGCCTGACCGCCCTCTTCGACCGTCCTGAGGGCGATATCGATGTGGGGGCGTCCGGTCTTGTCGGGAACGGGTTTCGAGTCGCCGTCGTTGAAGAAGATGGCCTCGTCTAGATAGATTCCTTCCTTGAGAGGTACGGGCCGCCAGGGCGTTGACACGACCTCTGCTCCCAGCCACTTTGAGAACTCCTCGGTGTTCGTGATGGTAGCGCTGAGGGCCAGGAACTGGGCGACGGGGAGATCCCTCAGGACCCTTGTGATGAGCACCTCCAGGGTCGGTCCCCTGTCGGGGTAGTGGATCAGGTGAATCTCGTCCGCCACTACTAGGGAGACCTCTCGCAGCCATGGTGGGGAGTGTCTCAGGAGGGAATCCATCTTTTCGTTTGTCGCTATGATTACGTCCGCTCGCCTGAGCTGGCGACCGGATGTGTCGTAGTCCCCCGTGGAAACCCTGACCCTTATCCTTTCGCCGTTGCCCTTCCGAATGTTCTCCAATGCTCGGAACTCGGCGTACTTCTCTGACGCTAGTGCTCGAAGAGGAACAAGATAGATGACCTTGCCGGAGCCCTCGAACACGTGTTTCGCGGCGGCGATGAAGGCTATGAGGGTCTTTCCGCTGGCTGTGGGCGAGGCCAGGACCAGGTTTTTGCCCTCTATGGCTCCGGCCTCTATCGCCATCTCCTGGGGAGGATACGTGTCGTGATATCCCATCTCCCCGAGGAGTTTCTTTATCGGCTCTGCGATGTCGATGTCCTGAATTCTCATCGTCCAAACCTATGGCTCAGGGACAAAGACATCAAGCAGAATCTCTCTCCACCCTCTTGAGAAAGGTGAGGACTTCTCCGTCGCTCAAGTCGTGCCACTCTTGGTATGCATCGGCGACGGCGTAGAAGGGTCCGCCCCTGATGTTCAGACATATGGCCTCGTCCACCGTCTCCTCTATCACTCCCAGAGAGCCCTCCGAGGCCGTTGGAACGGCCACGACGACCTTCGATGGGCCCCTTCGCCTAACGCTTTCAACGGCCGCAAGCATGGTGTATCCCGACGCCAACCCGTCGTCCACAACGATGACAGTCATGCCTTCAACTCTGGGGAAAGCCCTGCCTCGCCGAAACTTCACATCCCTTCTCTCGATCTCTTTCTTCGTGTCTTCGAGGCACCGATCTATGACCTCGTCGGAGAGTCTCAGGGCGGCCACGAGGTCATTATTGAGGTAGGCCTCTCCCCCGGAAGTGATGGAGCCGAAGCCCGCCTCGGGTTGCCACGGGATCTGGATCTTCCTAACAATGACCAGATCGAGTGGAAGGCGTAACTCGCTGGACATCGCGTAGCCTATGGGGACTCCTCCTGAGGGGATGGCCAGGATGAAGGCATTCGCCCGTCGATAGATCTCGAGCTTCCGAGTCAGCATCTCGGCTGCGTGAACCCTGTTCTGAAACACAGGGAATCTGTTGCGAAGAGCCTCCTCTGTGATCAGTTTCACTTCTAGGTTCACCTTGAGAGGCAAATGCGTCTGGATCTGTGCTCGAAGGGTGGGGTCGTTCTAGCTGGCCTTTGCGAGGAATCCCGGTCTCGGCTCGTATATGACTCCCTCTCTTCTGAGGTTCTCCACTATCTCTTCTACGTCGCTCCTCTCAAGCGTGCTCTGCTCGACAACTTTGTCGACCAGTGCTTCTAGGGGCGCTGGTCCCTTCAGCTCTCTTTGTAGGGTTTCCAGAGTTGACATGATGATGCCGGGTCTGCTCCGCCTCCTCTGGGGCACCCCCGTGAGGATTATGTCGACATCCACCGCCCCGGTTTCCGTGTCGGCCCCTATCTGTCGCATGAAACTTGAGAGCAGGCGCGTTGCGTCCTTCACGTGTTCCATGGTAACCATATCGCTTAGGTCCACCCTAGCCCTGGCCTCGCTGAGCCGCATGATGGAGTCCAGCTGTCGAGGGGAGATTGAGATTGGGGACTCGGGACTCACTCGTTCCCTCATCTTCAGGTAGAAATCGCGGACCTTGGCCTTCGCCTCCTCAGAGAGGGATGGTTCGATCCTCTTGGCGTAGGCGACGTACTTTTTCATGAAGTCTCGGGAGAGCTTTCCCTTGAAGACGTCCTCGGTTGTTCTCGTCTCCAGTACATGGTCCACTAGCGCCGTGTCGGCGTCTCGGTTTGGTTCGTCCCTGATGAGGTGGATCAGGTCGAAGCGGGAGAGAAGGGTGACAGGGAGGTTTATGTTGTCCTTCATGAGCCTGTTGGGGTTGTATCGGCCTTCTGTCGGGTTCGCCGCGGATACGATCGTTGTCCTGGCGTTGAGGGTCGCCACTATGCCGCCCTTGGCGATCGACACTGTCTGCTGTTCCATGGCTTCGTGAAGAGCAACCCGATCCTCTGGCCTCATTTTCTCTATTTCATCGATGGCGCAAACGCCGAGATCACCCAGCACCACGGCCCCGGCCTCCAGTGCGAAGCTTCCGATGGGATCCTTGATAACGGCCGCCGTGAGTCCCGCCGCCGTGGTTCCTCTGCCACTGGTGTAGAGGCCCTTTGGCGAGGTCTGTGAGACGTATTTTAGGAGTTCGCTCTTCGCAGTGCCCGGGTCACCGACCATGAGGATGTGCACGTCTCCGCGGACCCTTATGCCGTCTGGGAGGACCTTGGGTGTCCCGCCGAAGAGGGAGAGGAGGAGGGATTCCTTGATCTCCTTCATCCCGTGAATGGAGGGGGCGAAGGAGTCGACGAGCGTCTTGAAGGCGTCTCCCTGGGAGGCGAGCTCTTTGAACTGCTCTTCTTCCTCCTTTGTTATCGTAACGGCGCTGGGTTCTTTGGACAGAGATTCGATGAAGTTGACTTCAGTTACGAAATCGAAGACGGAGGAGCCCTTCCGCCTCTGTTGCTCGTTCAGTTTCAGGATCCCGGTCACCATGACCGGGTCTCCGGGGCGAGCCGTTTCCACGAGGTCGCCTTTCAGCCAGATGTCCATGAACCTTGGTATCTGTCCCGATGGTAGCTCCTCCGGGTTTTCCTGCAGTCTTCCAAGCTGGAGATCCTCATAGGTGGAACCTTCAGGCTCAAAGGTGAAGGACTTGCGTCCGGTTCTGCATTCGGGGTTGGTGCATCGGATGGGCCACTTCATCTTCAGAGCTCTCGGTTCGACGGTCTGCCGAGACTTGCAGTAGTTGCATTCAAAGAGCGCTTGGGTGACGAGGGGCTGAACCTGGGAGACCCTCACGAGGAGGCCGTTGACCGTCACCAGCTTGTGTAGGTAGTCGGATTCGACCTCCCTAAGCCTGATTTCGTATCCGGCGCCTCCCCCCAGCCTGACGTTGATCTTCTTGATCTTGGCCGCCAGCCTTGGGTATTCTACGCGGAGGACGTCCAAGGCGGATTGGTTCGCTGACTGGAGGGCTCTTTCGGGGTCTTCCGCCAATGCCCTAGCCAGCTGGGTGTCGTAGGTCTGCAGGTCGGAGAAGTCGATCACAAGGGATGCGTGTTCGGAGAACGGTAGCTTGGACATCTCCTGCATGTATCTGTGCTTCCTGCGCTCGGTGACGAAGTTCCTGAAGAAGTCTTGGAACCTCTCCTCTAGGTTTTCGCGGTGGGTGAGCATGCTACATACCTCCGTGAGATTTCAACCAGCCCCTTATCGTTCTCCTGAGTCTGTTCAGAAGGGCCTTCTCCTCGTGGGTGAGCTTGTCCATGAGGGATAAGTCCACTGTGTCTAGGAGAGCCAACTCCGCGATAACATGGGTCCGTCTTCGAACCACGTCTCTGTTGAGGTTGGCGGCCTGCCGATACCTCTGACGCGTGTAACCGTCCTGTGGCGCTGCTGAAAGGGAGTGCAGTATGTTTCGAACCCTTGGGTAGAACTCCTTCGGCAGGATGGATATGCTCAGGGTGTCTCTCGGCGATTGGACCTTCTCTCGCCAGTGAACCTTGCCGAGCCAAACCAGCTCCTCCTCGTCGATAGCTGCCAACCCCTCCGACTCTAGAAGACGCGCGACCCACAGGGGAACTCTGATCTTCTCCCCTTTCCGGGTTGGTGGGAGCTCGAATGTGGCGAGCTTCAGCTTCAGCAGATCCTGAGTGAGCCTTATCTCCACCTGGGAGAGGTCGTTCAGAAGGTTGGCGGCTTGTATGAAGGGGTCGGGGGTCTCGCTCAAGTATGTCACACGGCGCTCTGAGGATCCGAGTCGGCCTCGCTTGGCCTCTCGGCTCAACATAATAGGATTTCCATACGATTATTATCTAAGCGGCTCTCTAGCCCGGACTCGGTTGGATGAAGATGTCGACTGTAAGCGGTCTCATGTGGGTCGAGAAGTACAGGCCCAAAAGACTCGAAGACATGGTTGACCAGAGGGAGGTGGTTGAGAGCCTGACGCATCTGCTGAGTAGACCTGCTGAGATGCCGCATCTGTTGTTCTCCGGTCCTCCGGGCAACGGGAAGACCACGGCGGCTCTGTGTATCGCGCGGCAGATCTTCGGTGAGGGCTGGAGGGAGTTCACCCTGGAGTTGAATGCGTCGGACGAGAGAGGGATCAACATCGTTCGCAGCAAGGTGAAGACGTTCTCCAGGTTCAGGGGCATGTCGACGGAGCTGCCCTTCCGCTTGATTATCTTGGACGAGGCTGACATGATGACGTCGGAAGCCCAGACGGCCCTGCGAAGAATCATGGAGCAGAGCGCCGAGAGGACCAGGTTTTGTCTCATATGCAACTATTCTAGCCGGATAATCTCCCCCATCCAGAGTCGGTGCGCCATCTTCAAGTTTCGACCTCTACCGAGGGAGGATTTTGAGAGTTACCTGTCCAGGATCTGTGAGAAGGAGGAGGTGGCGTTCGACGAGGACGCTCTGGAGGAGATCTACAGGATCTCAAGGGGAGACCTGAGGAAGGGGCTGAACATCCTTCAGTCCTCGGCCTCAGTTCGAGGATCGGTGACCGCCGAAGCTGTCAGGGATCTCGCCGGAGTGGGTCTCGTGGCCGGAGTGAGGGAGGTGCTCGAGTCGGCTGTGTCGGGCAACTACATCGAAGCCAGACGGAGGCTGTTCGAGTACATGGGTACGCTAGGCCTAAGCGGCACAGACGTCATTCGGTTCATGATGACGGCTCTGGAGGAGATGGACAGGCTTGACTCTAGCATCGTCGATGTGTTGGCTGAGTATGACTTCAGACTCCTCGAGGGAGCGAACGAGGACATACAGCTCTCAGCGTTGTTGGCGAAGCTTACGGCGGCGTTTCAGGGGAGCTAGAACAGCCGGGCATGTGGGTAGAGAAGTACCGCCCCGAGACGCTCTCCGAGGTGATGGGGAACGACTACGCCAAGGAGGAGTTCCTCCGCTGGATCGGGAGGTATCGAGCCGGGAACGTCAGGGAGAAGGGTGTCTTTCTGGTGGGGCCGCAGGGAGTAGGCAAGACTTCGTTCGTTCACGCCGCCGCCAGGCAGCTAGACTTTCACTTGCTGGAGCTGAACGCGAGCGACGTGAGGACTAGCAAGGCATTGGAGAGTTTCTTGAGCCTCCTTCCCCGGCAGAGACTCATGGACACCTTCATTGAGGGTCGGGAGAAGAGCGAGATGGTTTTCTTGGACGAGGTGGAGGGGATCCACGGCGTAGCTGACAGGGGTGGGTTGAAGACTCTGCTTGAGTACGCGGAGAGGGAGGAGATGCTTCTCGTTCTCTCGGCGAACTTCCCTGACCCTAGGAAACACAGGAAGCTGCTGTCCGGCTTCAAGGTGATACCCTTCAAGCCTCTGAACGTTCGGCAGCTGTTGGCTCTGATAGGTAGGGTGGCTTCGAAGGAGGGGGTTGAGATCCCTCGGGAAAAGATGGAGAGGTTGGCGGTGCTGAGTCGGGGGGACGCGAGGTTCGCGCTGAACAAGCTGCAGGAGCTGGCCTCCGGCTACGGCGACCTGGAGGAAACTTGGGTTGAGACGCTGCCCCTGAAGGAAGCCGTCACCGACCTCTTGGGGAGGGTTTCGCTGAAGCAGGCACGCGAGATCATATCCTCGTCGCTTGCGTCGCCGGAGGACATCTACAAGGCCTTGGCGGAGTCGATCGCCTCGTCGGATCTGTCTCCGGGTAGGAAGGCGTCCTCCCTTGATGCGTTGTCGAGGGTTGATGTGCTGATGGGCAGGATCCGTCGGAAGAGTCTCTGGAAGTTGTACCGGGAGCTGATACTTCTGATCCCTGGGGCTGTGGAGGAGTTGCATGAGGGGGAGGTCGGGTTCAGCGAAGGGATCCCTCAGTACGTCTTCTATAGGTGGATCAAGAGGAGGAGGAGATCCCTCTTGGATGATCTCTCGAAGAGGCTGGGGAGGCGGTTGCACATGTCTTCTCGGAAGACGCTCCACCACGTGTTGCCTTATCTCTCGTATATGATCGGGAAGGGCGACGGGGAGATGGGGCGGGGTCTCGGCGTGACTCGGGATGAAAAGACGGTGTTGCTGGAGGTTCTCTAGACGTATTGGCTCGCAGGATAAGGCTGTTCCAGAGGTTCACCCTTCCCTATCTTCAGAGGGAGGTCTTCTCCTCCCTCATGAGGGCCGGCCTGAGGTACGACAGGAGCGGAAGGGCTTTCTATGCCGACCTAGGGACGGAGCTGAGCCGGGTGAACGACGTTCTGAGGAGGAGGGTTGGGGAGACCTTGGAACTGCCCATCGTGTGCGTTCTCTGTGGCGGGGAGATAGACTGTTCCCTGTGCTCTTTCTTCGGGGATTGCCGGCGAGAGAATCTTACGTGCTTCTGCCATGATTGCTCAGGAGGGGAGGATCTGTTCCTTCTTCAGGTGGCCGCTTGGGGTGCCCGGATGGCGAAGTTGGGCCTGGTTTCCTCGGGGAAGTAGGGCTCTCTTCTTCTGTTCACCTCTAGGATCGCCCTCCGCGTTTCGGATTTGGAGTCGAGGTAGGGGGAGGGGACCCAGTTGTCGGTCCCTAGGAGGCATGACTTGAGCTGGAGGTCCGGCACCATGCCTCGGGTTCTCCCTTCACTCTTCCTTTTTCTTGTAATCGACTCGTACGTTCCGGATTCTCGTGTCGGGATAGTTTCCTTTCTCGTCTTTCTCGAACTGTTTCACCACGTCCCAGATGGCTAGGAGCCCCGCCGAAACGCCTGTCAGGGCCTCCATCTCGACCCCCGTCTGTTCCAACGCCTTTACTCTGACGGTGAGCTCCACGGAGTGCTCTCCGACTTGGTGGTCTACCTCTATGGATGTGAGCTTCAGGGGGTGGCACAGAGGGAGGATGCGGGGTGTGTCCTTGACCGCTTGGATGGCGGCGACGGTGCCGATGGCGATGGGGTCGCCCTTGGGCAGGTCTCTTTTCTTAACCATCTCGATGGTCCGTGGTCTGAGGTGGATCTTTCCTGAGGCTTGGGCCTCTCGGTACACGACGGGCTTTGATGTGATGTCGACCATCTTGGCTTCTTTCATCTCGTCCACCAGGGGGGTTCTAAGACATTGGGTGGTTGGGTGGCTTCATAAGGGGTGCTCCTTCGTCTAGAGGAGTCTCATTAGCTGTGTGCGGATGGGTTGGGGTGAGGGGAAGTTGGGGTGGATGAGGGTGGTTCTCCCTCGGAACCCTCGTCCCGAGATCTCGGTTTTGATGATTCGGAGTATCTCGAGGGTCTTGACGCTCTTCCAGAGGGTGGTGTGTCTGATGGTGGGACGGCTCAGCCTTCTGCACTGCTCTCGGTACTCGTTTTCTAGCTGGCCGGTGGTGACGTAGCTCCTTTGCTTCGTTAGAAGGTGGGTCAGCGATAGGAGGATCATCCTTTCGTGGTCGTCTAGGAGGCCCAGGTCGTGGATGGAGAAGGCGCTGGGGGTCTCGGAGATGGAGTGTTCGATGTCGCTCGGCTCCACTACGAGGGCGTCCCTTCTCTCGGCCCGTTCTCCGGCATGCCGCAGGAGGTCGAGGGCGTACCGCACGTTGGCGTGCTGCCGCGTCGCGGCCTCTGTGCAGGCTTTCAAGGCTTCGGTGGATATCGCTTTCTTCCTGAAGGAGTCGTTGACGCGTTGTTGGACTATCCTTCTGAGCTCTCTCTCGGAATAGCTCGGGAAATCGATCATGTTTCTCCTGAGGGTGCTGGAGGCTCTGGAGTCTAGGTGGCTGAGGATGTCGAGGTCCTCTATTACGATGGCTATCAGCGTTGGGTTCGGGGAGGTGGGCCAGGCCTCGGTGCGGCTCAGGAGGAAGGCGGAGGTCGGGTGGAGTCTGAGGGGGATGTCGGCGTGGTCCAAGACGATCATGGAGCCGTCTGCGTCTTTCGTGGCTTCTAGGGCTTTGAGGAAGAGGGCTTGCGTGGAGTGGCCCTTCAAGGGTTCGTAGGGAATCGCGGCTGAGTGCAGGGCTCGGGCGATGTCCCCCGGAGATCTGTTTGTGCGGCAGTCCAGGTAGAGGGTGAAGGGTGAGGTCTTGGCGGGAAGGTCCTCCAGGAGTTTCTTGCAGACGAGGGTTTTCCCCGTTCCTTTTCTTCCGACTGCTAAGGCGAGGGAGGGTCCTCTGCCCGTGAGGAGGTGTCTGCTCAGGCGGTCGATCTGTTCCTCTCGGTACCGGATGTCCCTCGGAAGGTACGAAGGGGAGAGGGCTTCCTTGTCCCGGAATATCACGGACCGAGTCTTGGATTCCAGCTCATCTCACCCGGGGTTCTCCTAGGCCCTGGTCTCACGGAGTGTGGTCGGAGGGTCCTCCACGGCTCACTTGTTCTTTTTCCAGCCGGGGTACGCCGTCAGGAGGGCCGTCGCGAGGACGGTTGGGACGACCCAGTACAGGGCTGAGACTAGTTGTATGCCGGTCAGCGGACCGGCTGTGAAGAGGGCGGAGAACTCGTTGATCACGTAGATTGCGAGGAGGCCCGCGCCAGCCGGAACGGCTGCTAGAACCAGATACTTGTAGAACTTAGGGAGGCGGATGGTTGACACGTGGTTGGAGTGGTCCACCACCTCCTCGCTCTTGATGGAGACCATGACAGCCATCAGCAGGAGGATGAGGACGAGGGCCGGTCCTAGGAACAGGGTGTAGATCTCGGTTCCGTTCATGAGTCTGAATCCGAGGGTCTCGCCGCCCTCGATGGGCGTGAGTGCGGTGTGGAACCACCACACGTAGGGGAGGCTGGCCGCCACGGCCACGGTCGATGTTAGGGCGGCGGCCCTTCTTCTTGTTGTTTGGAACTTGTTGGTGAGCTCCGTGACCACGGCCAGATTCATTGGCAGTATCGTGGTGAATCCTAGGATGGCTAGGAGTAGGGATAGCAGCACCACCAGGATGGACCCGCCGATGGGGGCGGCTCCCGAGGGTAGGACGGAGGCAAGGCTTAGGAGTCCGGGGATTGGAGTGAATTCAAGGGCGACTGGTAGGACTATCAGGATCCCCACCAGGGCGAAGCCGAACCCTAGGAGAGGCACCGTGAGGGCTGCGATGCTTGTCTCGGCTTTCTTCTTGGTGTAGGACGCCAGCGCCGTTAGGACGCCGAGTCCGAGGCCGAGTTGGACGACGGAGGCTTGGAGGGGGAGGGCTATCTGGGATGGTTGGAGGGGCTTCTCGGGTGACAGGATCGGTTCGAGGGTGGAGCTGATGGGCGCCTGGGTAGTGACTCCATAGAGCGCGAGGCCCGCCACGAGCAGCAGGGCAATGGGAAGAAGAAAGATCGCTGTTCTTTCGAGGCCTCTGGGGCCTCGGCGGGCTATCGTGTAGGTGAGGGTCCAGACTAGTATGACGGCGATCAGGGGGATGGGGCTTCGGGCTAGGTCGGGGAAGTAGGGGGTTAGCAGGCTCGGGAGGGTGGTTGCTTGGAGGTCGTTGAAGAGGGAGAGGGTGGCGTGGACGGCGGACCAGGCGACGGTGACGCCTAGGGAGACGGAGAGGAGGAAGAGGTTCGTGAGGGCGAGCCATCCGATGAACTCGAGCCTCGGGCTGAGGGTGCGGATGGCGCCTGGCAGCCCCTTTCTCATCATGCTGCCGAGGGATGTCTCCATGAGGAAGATGGGGGTTCCTATGACGAGGAGGGCGGCGAGGGATGCCAGGATGAACTGCCACCCTCCGGTCTGGGACGCGAGGAGGGGGAAGTAGAGGAGGAGCATGGGTGAGGCGGTGAACATGAAGAGCGTGACTAGGAAGGTGCCTCTGCTGCTGAACCGGTCGGGGAGCCGACGCTTCCTGCTTCTTGTCCCCAAGAGGAGATCTCCCGGAAGGGATTGACGGGGTTTGGCTTATAATCTTGCCTTGCCGAGGCGGCTTTGTCGCCAGGTGGGCTGTGGCCCTATGTTTCTTTCTTGTTGGACAGCTCTTTCTGTCTCTTTTCTATCTGTCGCAGCTGGCGGGTGTATTCGGGCTCGTCGACGTCGCCGTCTAGGTAGGCGTTTTCCAGCTGGTCTAGGAGGGTCCACATGTTGCCGAGGTTGACGTTCTCCAGAGGGGACATCTTTTCGTTGCATGTGGCGGAGGCGCTAGTTAAGCGTTTCCCCGGTACGGCGCTGGTTCTTCGTGTCCTGACGAAGAGGCGCTGATCGTCAGAGGAAGGGGATCAGGATGAGCC
>JAUWBL010000203.1 GCA_030601715.1 Candidatus Geothermarchaeota archaeon
CAAAGCCAAAAACCCATACTTGCTTGCTGGACGTGTGGACCCCAAAGAGGTCACCGTCCAGAGATAACGGAGCGGAAGCAGCTCTGCTGCTCCAACGCTGGGTGTTGACTCAGATGAGCTTCTCGGACTTGATTTGGTCGATTGTTTTCACGAGCTCGTTCACTGACTTGGAGAACTGGGCTCTCTCGTCTTCGTTGAGCTTGAGCTCGATGACCTTCTCGACGCCGTTCTTTCCCAGGATCACAGGGACCCCTGCGCAGACGTCCTTGAAGCCGTACTCTCCGTCGAGGTATGTGCATGCTGGCATGATCCTCTTAAGGTCTTTGGCAATGGACTCAACCATGTCGGCGATCGCGGCACCTGGGGCGTAGAATGCACTTCCCTTCTTTAGCAGGGATACTATCTCTGTTCCAGCCTTTCGGGTTCTATCAACGATCCTGTCGATCTGCTCCTGGCTCAGGAGATCGGTGATCGGGATGCCGGACACGTTCGAATAACGTGGAAGGGGCACCATGGAATCACCGTGTCCCCCAAGAACGATGGTCACGACATCCCGGACCGAGACTCCCAGCTCCATGGCCACGAATGTCTTGAATCGAGTGGTGTCGAGCATCCCCGCCATCCCACACACACGGTTGGGCTCGAACCCGGTGGTCTTGAGGGTTGCGTAGGTCATTATGTCCAAGGGGTTTGTGACCACTATGACCTTGGAGTCCGGCGCATGCTTCCTTATTCCCTCTGCGCAGGGCTTCACGATGCCGAGATTCTTCTTGAGCAGGTCCATCCGTGTCATCCCCGGCTGCCGAGGGAAACCGGCGGTGCATACAACTATGTCGCATCCCTCCAGGTCCGCCAGGTCGTTCGACCCCAGCACGTCTACGTCCACACCCAGGATGGGAGTTGCCTCCAGCATGTCCAGACCTTTCCCTTGGGGCATGCCTTCGATGATGTCCGTCATGACCAGCTTGTCGGCCACTCCCTTCTCTATCAGTCTGTAGGTGGTGGATGATCCCACCATCCCGGTTCCTATAATCCCTACCTTCATCCGAGGAATCGTCTCCTATGAGAACTTCCACTAAACCTTTGGTCGGTGGTCTGATAAGTGTTGGTACCTTCTTCTACAGACATCTCTTTACTATTCACGCAACCAGGCCTTGGGATCCCGGGTTCAGTCTATCTCTTGTACCCTATCTTCCTCAGGAAGGCGTGTCTTTCCTCCCTCGATTTCAGGTCTTCAACGCCCTTGGTCTTGACGCCGTCGACCACCCCGAGTATCCCACGACCCTGATCGGTCTCGGCCAACACGACCTCAAGTGGGTTTGCCGTCGCACAGAATATCGTTGCCACCTCGTCCACCCTCTTTAGCCTGTTGAGGACATTGATGGGGAACGCGTTCCGAAGGAGGACCACGAAGACATGACCTGCTGCCAACGAGTCAGCATACTCCATAGCCAGGTTCGCCATCTCCTCGTCGTTTCCATCGTATCGCACTACGGCAGGGCCGCTGGACTCGCAGAATGCTACTCCGAACTGGATGGTGGGACTGCTGGCAACCAGGGTTTCGTAGATGTCCTCAACGGTCTTGATGAAGTGGCTCTGGCCAATGATTATGTTTACGCCTTCAGGGGGCTCAATCTTCTCAACTGTGAGCTGAACCATCGAGTGCCGCCAGGAAGGGATCTGGCGACTGTGATATGAGTCTTCTTGGAATCGGCTCGGTTGTCGAAACAGTTATTCCCCGCTCGCCAATTCTCGTCTTGTTCCATGACTATCTACACGAGGAAAGGGGACACAGGGGAAACGGGGCGGCTCGGAAAGGGGAGGATACGGAAGGACGACCCCGCCATAGAAGCAATGGGAGCCGTCGATGAACTCAACTCGTTCCTTGGGCTCGCCAGAGCCTTGGTGACAGACCCGGAGGTGGAGAAGGTTCTCCACACGTTGCAGAAAGACCTGTTCGCCGTGGGTGCGGACCTCGCCGCCCATGAAGCTCCTGGTGCCCGGATTAAGAGGAAACCTCAGGTTGACGTCAGGATGGTTCGGTCCATGGAGGAGACCATCGACCGACTCTCCGACGAGCTCGGCACGCTTCGGAGGTTCATCACTCCCGCCGGTGTCACGGGAGCGGCAGTCCTTCACGTGGCAAGAGCAGTCGCCAGGCGTGCCGAAAGGGCCGCAGTAGTCTTGTCAGCCGAGAGAGAGCTATCCCCCGCTCTCCTATCCTACATGAACAGAATCTCGGACCTCCTCTTTGTGTTGGCGAGAATAGAGAATCAGAGGTCAGGCGGATCGGAAGAGGAGTGGAGAGGCTTAGCCGGAGGATAGTGTTAAACGGATGTGTACTCGCTTGGCGTTGATTCAGCGAAACGTTTTAATACTTTGCACCCCTAACGTTTCCCATGGAGTATGTTCCCGTTCGCTCCAAGGAGGAGCTGACCCCTGCCATCAGGAAGCTTTCCGACCTTGGATCTGAGGGTCAGGCGTTCGTTGACTCCTATGGGAAGCTGAAATCCACATCTAGGGTCTACCGCGCTCACTTCAAGAAGTTTCTTTACCTCGCGTCCTTGGAGGAGGGGAAGCCGATCTCCTCGACGTTTCTGGCCGATGAGGTTGAGAAGGACTGGGATCGGGGTCGTCGAGACAGGCGGTGGGTGGCGGAGGAACGTCTGAAGCGGTTTGA
>JAUWBL010000153.1 GCA_030601715.1 Candidatus Geothermarchaeota archaeon
CGAAACCTGGGAGACCCCCCTCAACTGGTCCGTAAGCGAGATCCAGACCCAAGGAGACGCCTACACCGTCACCCTAACCATCAACGGCCGCCGAGTCACACCCACCGTAACAGCCCAAGGAGGCCTCAACCTCCGCCTCATCATCGAGCTCTGGACCCTCGACACCCAGACAGGCGAAATGACCTTCGGGTGGAGCAGCGGAGGGGAGAGACGAGCCGCCTGGCTCCAAGTCTGGTTCAACGCCACCAAGACCTGAACCCCTCAGCGGCTTAGGGCCCAGCATTTTTCCGGGTCTCGTGAGAGCACTCGAAGAAGCCCAAGACAGAATCAGCACAACATTCCTCGTCTCGTCCTGGACCCCCACCGCAAAACTCAGGAGGATCTCCCACGGCGACAACGAGTCGTAGGACTACGCAGCCGACCTGGTGGTCGCCAAGACGGGATACGGAGTAGTCTCAGAGTGCATAGCGACCAGAACCCCCATGATCCTCACCAACAGACTGGGCTTCATAGAAGACGAATTCATCGCAGAAACCCTGAGAAGACTTGACATCTCGACGCTCACAGATTACGAGGCGTGGAGGGACCTCCGGGGGCTCGACGAGATAGAAGACACCATAGCCCTCGCCGAGAACTACCAGACAATCCCGGAGATCTACCAGCCACGAGGAGCCTCGGAAATAGTCCGACACATCATATGCGAGAAATAGGCCAGTGACCAAGCGGGCTTCCTCCACAGTCACGAAGGCCCCCGCGCTCTGCATACTCCGGGAGACAGCCAGACACCGGGGCATCCTCATGGCCAAACTCTACGAAAACGCCCTCAAACGACTCCGAACCGGAGAAACCATCAAGGGCCTCACAGCCAAGGGAATAGCGAAAGTGTCTCAAAGCCTCCTGCAGTCTTCTGACAGTTGTGACCCTTGCTCACACTTTCCTGATCGGCCAGTTGGACCTCATGATCTCCTTGAGCCCTCACTAGGGGGGCGAAGCCGAAAAGGCCAATAAAGTGAACAAGATCCCATTGAAGAACGAGGGAAACCACCCCAAAAACCCACGTCGACTTCGCTATGCCCTGTCAGCCCCGATGTATCAGAATGCGTGACCCTTGTTGAGCTCACCAACCGAGATCGCCAAGACCACGGCCAGGGGAAGCCTCCACCTCTTCATCGGACAAACCGTCTCCACCGCCACATCAGCCGTGGGCACGATCCTGGTCGTGAGGCTCCTAACCCCAGACGAGTACGGCATGATCTCCATAGCCTTCATCCTACCGACCATCCTGGGCCTGTTCCAGACATGGGGGACAAGACCAGCCCTCACAAGGTTCATAGCCAGGTACAGAGCCGAAAACAACGGAAGCCAGATCAGACCCCTCATCAGATCGGGCCTAACCCTCGAACTCACCACAGCCGCCCTCTTTTCTCTCCTTTGCTATCTCTCCGCCGACTGGATCTCCTCCTCAGTCTTCAACCTCCCCCAACTGAAACACCTAATCCAGGTCGCCTCCCTGACCGTCTTCGCAACCTCAACCTTCACCACCACCCGGTCCATCTTCAACGGCTTTGAGAGGATGGAGTACACCAGCCTCGTAGCCATCCTTTCATCGATTCTCAGAACCCTCACCTCTCCCCTACTCATCATCGCAGGACTCGGAGCATTGGGCCCCGTCATAGGAAGAACCCTAGGCCTCACAATCGCAGGAGGCCTAGGAATCACCATCAGCTACCGCCTATACAGGGAGATCCGCAACCCCCCATCCCAACGCTGGACACTCATCCCCAACCTGAAGAGAATCGTAACGTACGGATTTCCCCTGACCGTCGCAGGCATCCTGACGGGAACACTAGACCAGTTCCACTTCTTCCTCCTAGCCCTCTTCACCACCCCAGCCCACGTGGGCTACTACACCGCCGCACTAGGCCTGACAGCCATCGTCGCCATCCTCACACACCCTGTCGCCACAGCCCTCTTCCCCGCCTTCTCAAAGATCAACCCCTTCAAACAGGCGGCCGAACTGAAGACCGCCTTCACAGCCTCGGTCCGATACATGTCCATGGGCGTCGTCCCAGCGGCCACGGTCCTCATCGTCCTCTCCTCTCCCCTCGTCGAGGTGCTCTACACAGAAAGATACGCCCAAACCTCCCTCCTCCTCAGCCTCTACCTCTCGATCTTCCTCCTCGTCGGCGTCGGCAGACTCGTCATAGGCAATGTCATGCAAGCCACGGGAGAGACAAAGACCGTCCTCACGATGACAGCGATCGTATCAGCCGTTGGGGGTGTTCTCGGCCTTGTCCTGATACCTCTGTGGGGGGCGGTGGGCCTAATCCTCGCCTTCCTCGCCGGAGCCCTGGCTGGCCTGTTCTACGCCCTCAGATTCCTCCACACCACCTTCAACCTCACAATCGACTACGCCTCGTCAGCCAGGATATACCTCTCCTCAGCCCTCGCGGGAGCATCAGCCTTCCTCGTCCTCTCCGCCACAAACCTCTCCGGACCCCTAGCCCTACTCCTGGGCGCCCCCACCTTCCTAGCTACCTATCTCCTCCTGCTCCCCGCCCTGGGAGGCATAACCGAACAAGACCTCACCAACCTCCGAGAGATCCTAGGTCCCCTACGCCTCGTCTCCTGGGCCATCCTCCCCCTCATCTCGTTTGAAGAACTCATCCTCACCCACATCCCCAAAAGAACCAGCTAGAGAAGCCCCATTCAGCCCGTCAAGATTGCAGAACTCAACCGGGTGGCTCGAAGGTCCACAGACTCCTCACGCGACATGTCCAAGGCGGAGAAGCCCCCCACAAAACAAGCCTGAACCATCCCAGAACCCATCGATGCATTGGGTCAGCGTCCAACCTTCTCAGTCTTGCTATGGAGGAGTCGAACCGGAACTCTCCTCTTTCTTGAGTCCCATCTCCTCAAGAACCTTCTCCAGAACAAGCTTGGCCGCACGCTCACGACTCCTGTCTGTCTTCCTCACCCGCCCACGCCCATTCCTCCTAAGCCACGCCAGCGTCCGCCTCTCCGAGTCGCTAAATCGCCTCCTGTTCTCTCCATGAAGCCGTGCATTTCCAGAGACAGAGACCATCGACTCTCACTCTCGAACCCAGATTTCGTATCAACAGCCGCACGGTTCCTTATAACTAACGCGCAGAACGGCAAGCATAAAGCCATAAGGGGCCCATATTGTCCTCCCCGGAACTCCCCTGACAATGGAGACGCACACCCGTGCCTTCTCATAACCAACCCATAAACGACCCCAAAAGGAAAAAAACTCCGTGCGCGGGCACCTCTCATCGAACTCGGAGAACTCTCGGCTCCTATGATAGAGAAAACACCCGGTATTCTCGGGATACTCTAGCTCCGCTGCGGCCACCCTACATCGGCGGGGACAACAGTCTACGGCAAATCTAGACCACAGCCTACTCCATCAAGTGGCGAGAAGCACAAAAACCACCTGTGGCAAAGATCTCTCATCGCCAGGCGACGCAACACGCCCAGAGCGGGTAACCGGATTGAGAAAGACCCTCGTCACCGGAGGCTGTGGCTTCATCGGAAGCCACCTAGTCGACGCCCTCATATCGAGAGGCGAGAGGGTCATGGTCCTCGACAACCTCTCCACTGGACGAAGAGA
>JAUWBL010000179.1 GCA_030601715.1 Candidatus Geothermarchaeota archaeon
CTTCTGACTGAGTCCGACGTCGTCAATGACACGATCCTTGGGAACGGTCTGCGCCGTCGGCTGAGGCGACCCACCAGAACCTAGGTGCTCATGATCAACGATTCCGGGAAGCCCGTGGTGGCGGTGGACGCTCCGACCGGAATAGACCCAGCGACGGGGGAGGTCCACGGAGTCGCCGTCAGAGCATCGTGCACGGTGACCTTCCACAAGAGGAAGCCGGGCTTGGAGTTGGCCAGAGAATACGTGGGGCGACTATGGGTTGCCGACATAGGTGTTCCCACGGAGGCCGAGCTGTATGTCGGGCCTGGAGACGTCTACAAGGTGGTGGCCCCTCTACGAAGAGCCAGAGACCGGGCTGCCTTTCGAGTCTTGGTCGTCGCCGACGCCCGTCACTCCGCCAGGCTGGCCTCGGATGCAGCGGAGTGTTCCGTGGCTCTGGGAGCCGACCTAGTCAAGGTGGTCGCCCCCTCCTCCGTCATCGGGGAGATTCGTCCCCAGTCAGCCGCCGTGGAACTGGAGCCGCTCGAGGGGGAGGAGATCACGACAGACCATATGCCGAAACTCACCGACCTGGCCCTCATCAGCGATGCGACGATTCTATGCGTCTCAGGTGGGGGGAGATTCGAAAAAGATGTGGTGGCGGAGTTCACGGAGGGAACTAGGACCCCGGCCGTCTTGGTGGCTCTCTCGTCCGACTTGCCCCGAGAGGTTGTTTCAGCGTTGTCAGCGGCGGAGATCCTACTCGCGTGCAGAGACGATCTGGCGGCCGCGTTGCTCAGTGTCAAGCCCACGCCGGGTCTGGAATCCCTCATGGATAGAACCCTGAAGCTCGCACAGGAACTTCGGGTAACGGCGGTGAACGGACTGGAGAGGGGGACACTAGTCGTGAGCGACGGCGTCCGAGTGAAGGCTGGCCATCGCGTCAACAGAAGACTCGGCTTGGCCCGCCACCTCGCCCTGATCTCCGGGATAGCCGGTAAGTACCTGGCTCTCCGTGCGACGAGGATGGACGCAGCCACGGCCGCGACCTTTCTTCTGCATCTGGCCTGCCAACTGGCGGAAGAGACTCGGACTCACCCCTCTGTCTCCGACATGATCCACGAGCTTCAGACTGCCGAAGATATGTGTGCGGGGGAGATCTCGGCATACGAAGGAAGAGGGCCTCGACCGAAGGGCGACTGAACAAGCCTCCTCCGTATGTCGACCACTGCACCATGCGGAGTCACACCTGGATTTTGACGTTCTCCGACGACTCCCTACCCTAGGGCGATTCACTTTGGAGAGGCCAAACGTTCTGCTGCTGCAGATACTGCTTGCGGAGAAGAGAACATCCCTGGCAGTTCTCAGGACGGGGGCGGCAGCGTTCACCCTAGCCCTGTCCATCCTCGCCTTTGTTCCCGCGATGTCCCAGTTCTACCCTCTTCCGACATACTCCCTCGTAGCCATCGTCTCGATGTGCTCCTTCCTGCTGGCCCTCGGAGCGTATCTCGTGTTTCGGTCTATCCGCAGGATACGCTTCTTCGACAACACCATACAAGGCATCGAAAGGGAATCACCCGCCCTTCGGAGACTCGTACCTACGCCAGGATCCTCAAAGACTCCTCTCTACCAGCGCTTGGCGAGAACCCTCAGGGTTCGTCGTTCCTAGGGCCTTGTGGTGGACCGGGGGGGACTTGAACCCCCGAACCTCTCGGGTGCGAGCCGAGCGCTCTACCAACCTGAGCTACCGGCCCTCGTCTGTCCGGCACGCAGCTGGTATCGTCATCCCTGCCTGGGCAGGTCTGTTCGCCCGTCAAACGTCACTGCGCGCCCCTAGACCGATCTAGGATACCTTAGAGATGCTCGGAAGTTAAGATTTCGGGGAAGGTTCTAGCCGTCAAAACTTAAGGTTCAAACAGTGGAGTTATGTGTGGACTCGGTAGCGTGGCCGTCGTAGCTCAGCTTGGTTAGAGTGCCGGCCTGTGGAGCCGGAAGTCGTGGGTTCGAATCCCACCGGCGGCCCTCAATTCTCGGTTAGAATCCTATGGCGAGTAGTACCGTTGACGTGCTGTACCCGTCTCGTACAAGGCTCGAGCGCGAGAGGGCTAGGCTGAAACTCTCATCTTTCACACACCCTCATCCTTGGCTGAATTGAGGTACGACATACGCTATCGACCCTCCTACTCGATGCTCGTAGTAGACCTGGAACCCGGCGAACAGATCACCGCCGAAGCAGGTTCCATGACCTACGTGACCCCCAACGTGGAGGCCCACACCCGAAGCCGAAAGGGGATCTGGGGATCGCTGAAGCTGAGCATCCTGGGCAGACAGTCCTTTTTCGTGAACGACTATGTCACGACCGACGGAAAGGGGCAGGCCGCCTTCGTCTCCGCCCCCCTCGGAGACATCGCAGTCCTAAAGATAGAGCCCAACAGGGGGTACGTCATCCAGAAGGCGAGCTACATCGCCTCGACGCCAGGAGTGGACCTGGACACCGAGTGGCAAGGGTTTACCAAGGGGCTGTTCGGCCAGGGCCTCTTCATGATCAAGACCTCGGGGCGAGGCGACCTATTCATCAACACCTTTGGCGCCATCGACAGACACAATCTGGAACAGGGCGAGGAGCTGATAGTCGACAACTTTCATCTCGTGGCTTTCAACGACACCTGTGACTACAAGGTCACCAAGTTTGGAGGCCTGAAGGAGACCATCCTCGGAGGAGAGGGCCTAGTGACACGGATCAGAGGCCCGGGAGAGGTACTCATCCAGACCAAGAACCTCCGAGAGTTCGTCGAGTGGCTGTGGAGCCTCATAGAGCCCAGGGTGAGAGCAAGAGCCCGATGAGGGTTTCTAGATACAGACACCGCCAAGAACTTGGCAGAACCGGGGACGGTTAGTCCCCCTCGATCCACCGACCCGTACCGTCATCGTACACCTCCTTCTTGAAGAGCAGGGCCCTGGTCTTGTAGAGATGGATGGACTCCCTCATCGCTGGCAGAACATCCTCCCTCGACTTCCCCGCCAGCGCCACCAACACGATCTGGTTCCCGGGTCTCATCGTCCCCACAG
>JAUWBL010000096.1 GCA_030601715.1 Candidatus Geothermarchaeota archaeon
GGAAGACAGATCAGGCCGGGGCAATTCCTTCAGGTATTGTGTACCGATGAGAAGTATTCCCGACAATTTGATTACCGGCGGATCGATTTCCCGGCCCAGCTCTCCCAGGATAGGCAGAGATGGGAAGATGCACAGATTCTACGCCGCCCCCGAGCACGACCTGATCATATGCGTCGGAGACTCCCAGCCGAGCCTCCCCTACGAGATCTACAGCGTGGCCGACAAGGTCATAGACGTGGCGAAGGAGTTCGATGTCCGAAGGATCTACACCGTGGCGGCCTACTTCTCCCCCGACACTCCGAGCGCCGATGTCTTCGCGGTGGTCAACGACCCGGACCTGTCCAGCTTCGTGGAGGAGTACGGCGTAGAGATCGCTCCGGGGGAGGGACGCATAACCGGTCTGAACGGCGTCCTGATCGGTGTGGCGGAGGAGCGTGAGATCGAGGGAGTGTGCCTCATGGGTCGGATCCAGTACGCGGAGCTGCCTCAGCCCGGGCCCGCGAAGATGCTCATAGATGTCCTGGCGAGGATGCTAGACATGACCATAGACACCTCGGAGCTCGGCGAGAGGCAGGTGAGCATCGACGAAACCATACAGAAGAGGATCTCGGAGGTCAAGCGACGGGCCGAGAAGAGAGACCCCGGCGACCTCAGATACATCGGATAGGCCCAACCGCGTTCTGAGAGAAGCCAGATCGTGACCAGCTTCTACAAACATGTCTAGGTGAACGGTCCCCGTCTGTGCGTGTGTGAAACTTAAATCCTGCCATATTCCTGTGACCAATCCGTTCTGTGGCCTTGCTTGCTGGAACGTCTTGTTCAAGGCAAGCTCTGGAGTTGCTTTTTAGCAGCATATGTCTCTTCGAGACGCTGTCTCCAGTCCCTTGGCTGAGGAAATCGACCGCAGAGGCCTCCCGGCTCTGCTCGTCAAGACCTTGAGGCGACTAGAAAGAATCTCAGCGGCGATGTCATAGAGTTCGATTAAGGAGAATCATTCTTCCTTCATTACCGGTTTCTCCTTCTGGTACCACTCAACGGTCTCTCTTATCGTTGCTTCCAAGTCATACCTAGGCTTCCAGCCGAGCCGTTCTGTGATTTTCGTCAGGTCCAGCAGGGTGTGGCTCGAGACTAACTTGACCGTGAACGTTGTCACGTCGGATCTCAGCGGTCCCATGTTTCGGACGCCCGCTTATAGTTGGCCTGCTAGGCTTCGGAATAGTGTTATCTTAACGAAGTCATTGAGCTAAGATGAGTTAGCTACATGTCCCGCCTGAACCCTACAGGAAAGGCAACAGCCTCTTTCCAATTTCATCAGCGGCAGAGACCCAATCTAACCGAAGCTCTCTAGGGATGTAGGGGTTTGTGGAAGCATGGACGCTCTCTATCCTTTCTCTGTCGGCCAGCTGCCTTGGAAACTTCTCTGAGAATTCGCCGAATTCTATCCCCTCGGCGGCGAGAACCTCCCTCAGGACCTCAGCGACCTTCTTGTCGTCATCGTTCTTACGCAGTCCATAGTATATGTCGTAGAGGTCCTTGCCGCTCTCTCTTTCGTAGAACGCCTTGACCTTCTTGGCCACCAGCGTGGGAAGGGAGTAGGTCTGCACTCTGACTGGTTCAATCTGAAGGATTTCGCTTCTTGCCTCAAGCACTGATATTTCCCCGACACGCGGAGCCTCTAGGTTGAACTCCACCCGCACATGGTCCTCTTGGTTGATCTCGTTGGTGAAGCGGCACTCCAATCTCATAACCTGTCGCATCATACGAGCCCGCGGCAGTGAGTACTCAGGCCGCAGGAGGGGGAGAATCTGGCCTTCGATGTACCCAATCTTCTCTCGACGAGTGGCTTCCTGTTTGAAGAAGATGTCGAAATCTATGTCCTCGGAGAACCGTTGCATAGGACCCAAGAAAATCTTGTTGAGCGCAGTTCCTCCTTTGCACACAGCATCGGCCGCGGCTTCTTTCCCCGAAGACCAGAGAGGACTCAATCTTTCCCAGATGTCGAAAACCCGTGCTTCTTTGAGCACGTACTGAAGCCCCAATTCCACCCTGGCGGCGGCCCTTCTCGCCTCTCTGAGGTCAACCACGGTACCACCACTCTAGGAGCCTCTGTTTCCCGATGTTGTCTATGACGAGCCACTCCCTGACTAGCTTTCCGCCTCTGCTGATTCGGGTGTCGAGCCTTGTCTTGGTCTTCACCCGTGACTTGAGGTAGTCGACTACATGCTCTGGGACGGTGTACTCTGCACTCTCAAGCAGAGATAGCATATAGCCGACTTTCTGGCAGAAGCTTGAGGACCCGAACCTTTTCAGATAGGAGAGAAACTCCCTCCAGCCAAGATTCTCGCATGAGTGAAGCGACTTGAGAACCTCAGGATAGCCTCCTGCGTACCGGGGGCGATAGAAGCAGTCGAAGAAAGTCTTTGGAACCGTAGAAACAGTATAGCCGTTCTTCTTCTCGTATCCCGTGAACCGCCTACCAAACTTGACTGCCTTGACCTCGTATTGCTCCAGCAGGCTCAGGGTCTCGGATCTGGCTTCTGTAGCAACAAAAATCGTGAAGGGCTCATACTCACTCAGGCCGTGGACCTTCAGGGCACTCAGAAAGGCCAAGTATGCGTTCTTTGGATAGAGCTTGAGGGCGACCTCGAAGGGGTCTTCAAGGTAAGTCTTTCCATCCACCGCACTGCTGGCTGGCAAACGCAGATAGACGCCCTTTCCGACGGAGGTTATCCATCCCTTCTCCTCAAGCCTGCCGAGCAGAACGTAGAGGTGGGCCATACTGAGCCCAAGGCCCTTATCTTTCAGCTCTCCGACCCTGAATGCATTCTTCCCTTCACTTTCTAGGTAGAGGTACAGCTTCTGTTCGGTGTGGCTCAGCGGTTCTGTAGTGAATTTTAGGGACATAATCTAACTATGGTAGTTAGAATTTAAATCTTTTTTTCACCAGTACCGGTGAATATCTGGGTCCGTTTCTTACAGCCACAGTTAGAATCAGCTTCATTTTTTCACCACGACCCTGTAGCCGGGCCTGGCGACCGATCCCGTTGGGAACTGTTCACAGCAGGCGGAAGATGCCGTGCGAACCAGAGCGCTTCAGATCTCCTCCCCTCTCCCAGAAGGGCAGTTGTCTGGTATCATCAAAGGAGAGCGTGAGACCGCGGGTTCAAGTCTTACGCCCCGTACCAAGCTCAAATCGGCCACGCTCGCTCTCTCCGAGCGTCTTCTCCGAGTTGTAGCCCAAGAAATCGGATTTGGTTTCATAAGGCGCCCAGAGTTTCTGACTAGATTTGAACACATCTTCATTCTTGGTGCCTGGAGCACTCACATTTCTCTTTGCGTTGTGAATAGTCTTGACTGAAGAGATCGGCTACGTTGACATCTTCGAGGCTTTATGCGGTCCATGCGGTTATGGACCAGGGCGATGCAGCGCTAAAGGTTATATCGATAGCGGCACCGTTTAACGTACTGAGAGACGATGGAGGCAGTGAGAGTTTCGAAGAAGTATCAAGTGGTGATTCCCAAGAAGATACGACTTGAGGCCGGAATCAAACCAGGCGACAAGATGGTCGCATTGGCAAAGCATGGAATCATACACTATATCCCCGTGCGCCACATGAGAGAGACAAAGGGCATGACTCCCGGGCTGGACACCAAGGATCTCCGTGATGAGCGGGATCGCGTGTGATTAGTGTCGATAGCTACGGTTGGATCGAGCGGTTCACGAACGGTCCGAAGGCTGAACGCTACAACCAGGTCATTGACGCTGTGCAGCCTGAAGAGATAGTCACTTCGGCGGTGGTCACCTACGAAGTTTACAGAAAGAGCAAGCAGACCATCGGGGAGCAGCCAGCGCTGGAGAACATCGCAGCTCTGAGTCAGACACGTGTCATACCGGTGGATGAAACCCTGTGTCTCGAAGCAGCAGACTACTCTCTAGAACACGGCTTGCATTTTGCTGATGCAATAGTATATGCGACTGCCCGCCACTTCGGGGTCGAGCTCTACACGAGTGACGATGATCTGCGCGGGCTGAAGGGTGTCAGCTTCATTTGATCCTTCTCCTTTCTCTTCCTATCTGACGTCCACGGCTGACAGCTACTACTCAGCAACCTTCCAGTGAGGGGGCATTTGGGACGAGTCGATCCCCGTACGTTCAAGCTGTATCAGAAAACTGTACCCCCTGCATCAAACACGAGTGAGTGGGAACAGCCGCGCCAAGCTAGCTTCCTCACGGTCTGCGGGGTTCACCTGCCCTCTCCCAGAAGGGCTTCGACCAACCACAGGAGTGTCAGAAGCTGCCCGTAGCTAGCGGAACTGATGTCGGTGACGGACGAGGAGCCCGACCTTTCCAAAGGTTTTCTCAGCTGTGAAACTGCGAAAAGCGGGACACTGTGAAATTGTGAAAAACCTTACGGTAAAACAGCCCCCCTTACGGTAAGCTGAAACAACAATCCAAGCTGCTTTCAGCTGGAGTAGCTCAAACAGAGCGATTCAGCTCTCCGTACCGTAACTTTTTTCATCCACACACACAGACAGGGAGACAAAGGCTACTTCCAGAAGTCCCGTGTCATCAGGTAGTGCAGCTTGGCTTGGAGAAGGTCCTGGTAGAGCTCTTCCTCTTTGTCGTGCATCTTCGAGAGGATGCGAGAAGCCGTCTGGGGCCCTACACCAGTCACGGACAGAGCGATCCCCGCCTTCCTGCCGTAGGACAGCATCAGATCCGCCGTTCGCCTCGCCAGAGACACCCACTTCAGCTCTCCCTTCTCGAGCCTCTCGCCACGCCTCTTGCCCGAGATCAGATCCGCCGTCTCGGGAGGCAGCTTGTTCAGCACCGCGATGAGGCCGCTCCCACACCGGGGACAGGCAGGAGCATCATCCAGCTCCGAGATGAGAGAGCTCGCCTCCCACTCGTTGCAGGCCATGCAGCTCAGACGAATCCGCCTCGAGTTGATTGCACCCTTCATGTGGGAGATGCTGTCCTCCAGAACGGTCTCAGGGGCCATCATCTCGGGGAACGCAACGAACTGGTTGAGAATGTAGTAGCCCAGAGG
>JAUWBL010000186.1 GCA_030601715.1 Candidatus Geothermarchaeota archaeon
ATAGCAGCCCGATGGATCCTCGGCAGCCTCTTCGTCCTATACCTCCCCGGCCACGCCGCCGTCGAAGCCCTCTTCCCCCAAAGACAAGACCTAGACGGCATCGAACGCTTCGCCCTCAGCCTCGGCCTCAGCCTAGCCATAGCCCCCTTGGTAGGCCTCATCCTCAACTACACCCCATGGGGAATACGCCTGGACCCCATCATGGCCGCCCTCTCTCTGCTGACAGCCACCCTAACCCTCATCGCCATCTACCGGAAGCGGGCGTAGCCTTCCGGCTGCGACATCTCGCCCGGTACGATCAGTCCGAGAAACGCACCAGCAGAGAGTTCAAGGCCTCATCGAACTCAGCGAACGAGTTGCGACACCGTCCTTCTCCGTCCGCACCCAGCGACTGGGCCGCCGGAGCACCATCTGAAGGAAGGCACGGGTCGCGATCACCGTGAGCAGAGCCCAATACAGATAGATGAAGGGGATCCACACGAGGCTCCTCAGCCCCCCCGAACCAACAGAGAGATAGAGGGCGACGCCGATCACGAAGAGGGCGAAGGCGGTCAAGACCTGAAAAACCCCCGTGAACCAGGCCGGAAGCACCCCAAGCTCCACCAACCCCAACGCCGAAAGGAGCCAGACCACGTACAGCCAGGAGGACGCCACCATCAGATACGGCCCCATCAGGGTCACCTCCGCGTCAAGGTTCCGCCACGAAGGCCTCCGCAAGAGGCGACCATACCTCAGGAACGTCTCCATGTAGCCCCGAAACCAGCGGGTCCTCTGCCCAACGAGGGCCCGAATCCTCGACGGCGACTCGTGCCACGACCGAACGTCCTCCGCATACCTGACCGTGTGGCCCAGAGAAAGGAAGCGAGCCGCCATCTCACAGTCCTCCGCCAGAGAACCCGAGTCCCATCCACCCACCTCCTCCAACACCTCGCGACGAATGAACTGGCAGCTGCCCGTCAACGGAACGAAGAGGCCCAGGTCATCCTTTCCCCGAAGGAACACCCTGAACCAGGCCTCCTCCTCCCTAGAGAGCAGCCTGGTCAGCATGTTCCACGCCGAGTTGATCGACCTGGTGACCCCCTGCACAGCTACCACCCGCGAATCGGCGAAGTGTCGACCGACCCTCAAGAGCACATCCGGCTCCGGCACGCTGTCGGCGTCAAAGACCCCAACGATGTCACCGGCGACCCTCTGCAACGCGTAGTTCAGCGAGCTCGGCTTGCCCTCCGACGAGGCCTTCCTCACCAGAGAGATGAAACCCGGATGCCTCTCCATGAACTCCTCACAGACCCGAACCGTCCCATCCTTGGAGCCGTCCTCGACCACAACCACCTCCAACCTCTCCCGAGGATACTCCACGGAGAGCAACGCCTCCAACAGCCTGGGCAGAGTCCTCTCCTCATTCTTTGCAGGGATCAACAGGGAGACGCTCGGAAGCCGGTCCTCATCCGGCCCCGCCTCGGAAGCACGAAGCCGCCTGCCTCGCAACAGCCCTACCAGCAAGACGGAGAAGTTGTAGAGGCTCCAGCCCAACACAGCAATCACCAGGGCGAGCGAAGCCACCGCCAGCGGCGTCATCCTAGGCTACCCATCCAGCACAGTCAAACATGCTCCTACAACATAATAGTCCGAGGTAGAACAGCTTGTGCCTTACTCAAGAAGCCAATCGACATCCGATACACGACATCCCTATTGTGGGTGACGCTCACCGATTGCTCTGAGGCGCTCGCGCCCATCTCGCCCCAACGTATGCCCCGAAGGCCAAAGGCATCACCAGGATGAGCTTCCAGGAAGCCCTGAACCGAGTCACCAGGAGAACTCCCTGGAACGGGGCTCCATCCTGAAGAGGCGCTCCAATGCCCCCACTCAAGGCGCTAAGCGAACACGAGAAATCTAGACTCAGTGATACTCATCGCGTAGGGTGCGGACGACCTCCTCAATCCTGAGATCCACCATGGTGGAATGATACCAGGATCGAGGACTTGGCCAAGTCCTCACCTTAAGGTAGGCGAGGACAGTCAGCGGCATCCTAAGGAAGAATTTCCATGAACGCCTGAACTTGGTGCCCACGAGTACCCTGCGAAAGGCCAAGCCACTCTGGAAGTGCCTCTCCTGATTCCTAAGGCTTTCCATCCACCTCCAATACCAAGGTGCCTTCAAGTGAGCATAGCAGATATCCATGTACTCGAACACCAATTCCCCGACCCTGGAAGCCTTGACCCAGAAGAGGGTGTCCTCCCCTTGTTGGAAGGAGGGCCAACCCCCAACCTCCTCCACCAGCCCCTTCCGACAGATTGTAAGCACGACCAGGCCGACATCCTTCCCCCCGCTACCCACCAAGACGAGGCAGACATCACCCTTCTCAGCCTCCAGTTCAAGGAACCTGTCCACGGCGGAACCAAACACATCCCGGTACACGACATCCAAGTCAACCTGCTGCACGAGGATGTCGTGACTGGCGAGGTTGGCCGCCACATCCCTCCCCTCACCCCTCGTGCACCGCTCCCTGTGGAGGACGATCCTACCCTCAGCACTCAGCCTCTCCAGTACTCGCTCAGAACCATCGTACGAGAGAGCATCCACAACCACAACCTCGCAATCATCATGCAGCTGGCTCAGAACGCTGGCAAGGCTGGGTCTGATAGTCCCGTTCATATTCCGATGGGTTATGCAGACCGAGTATTTCACAGCGCTCGCACCAAGGCGGGAGGACATTCCCAAACACCCCCCTCCAATCACCATACAACACGACGGACAGACATAATACCCATCCGATTAGAGATGCCGAGGCACCCCAAACGAGAGGTGAGCGGAGCTACGCCCTCGGCAAAGGAAAGAACTCCAAGAAAGCAATCAGACCTTCCGTGTTCGACGCAGACGGTGGAGTCGGTTGATCACTCCTAGTCGACAAAGCAGCGA
>JAUWBL010000212.1 GCA_030601715.1 Candidatus Geothermarchaeota archaeon
GGGGAAGAAGGTGCCGGAGAGGAACATCATGGGGAAGGCGATGGCGTGTCCGGCTGCGTCGGCGGCGTCGGGCTCCTTGACGAAGTGGGCCACCAGCATGCCCATGCCGGGGAAGGCTAGGGCCCCGCAGACGAGAAGCACTATCGCGTATACGTTTGGAAGAGCCGTCACGCCGAACACGGACAACCCCACGATCAAAATCTCCGCTGCAGAGAAGAAAGCTAGGAAGACTTGGTAAAATACCACGCCTAGGATCCACTCGAGCTTAGAGAGGGGCGTCACGGCCAAGCGTCTTAGGATGCCCAGCTCCCTGAAACGTGAGTTTACCGAGATGGCCCCGAACATCCCTGTTGTCATGACGGTCATCCCTATGACTCCCGGCATGAAGAAGTCGATAAACTCGAGGGTCGTTGAGACGATGCTTTCCGTCTCAACACTCACCACATCCTCGGCTCCCGTGAGGTAGGAATTGAAGCCGCTGATCACGGCGCCGATTATTCCGCTCACGGTAGCGGTGCTCGCGTCGGTCTGCTCGGGGACCGCCTTGAAGATCAACTTGGAGCTTCCCCTCAGGGTGTCCGTATGGAAGCCCTCAGGGATGATGAGTAGACGGTCGACATCGTTCTCCGTTATGTAGTTGTCTGGGTCGACCTCCAAGTCGACCTCGACGATGTCTAGGGCGTCGGTCTCGTTAAGCAGGGATATGAACACCAAGGAGAGCTGGGTCGCTTCTCCGTTCTGGATGTCCAAGTTCTGTACATGGAGCTCGAACTTCGAGCTCTCCGTCTGGCTGAAGATGGCGCCGAAGATGAGCATCAACATGACCGGGAAGGCGATGGTCCAGAAGATGGTGCTTTTGCTTCTTGTCCACGTCTTCAGGAAAGCTTTGACCTCGGTCAGAATTCTTCTCACAGGAGTTCCCCCTCCACGATCTTCTTGCCGGTGAGGTTGAGGAAGACATCTTCCATGGTGGGTCGCTTTATGATGAGCTCCTCGAACTCCGTCTTCTCGCCACTCAGGGCTAGGGCCACGTCCGTGAGATCCCTCTTGTTCTCAAGGGTGACCAAGACATCACCGTTGCTCCCCATAGCAACCTCGGGGAGAGTCGGATACAGCAGGTTGTACACCTCTTGGCCTCCTCCCCTAACCACGAGGGTTCTGGAGCCTCCGTGTTGCTTGATTAGCTCGTCTGGGCTTGCCTTCGCGACGACCCTGCCGTAGTTTATTATGGCTGCCTCGTCCGCCAGCCGCTCCGCTTCCTCCATGTAATGGGTCGTTAGGAAGACTGTCTTGCCCTCCTCCCTCAGCATCTCGATGATGTCCCACACGTCTCTCCTAGCCCGGGGATCCAAGCCCGTGGTGGGTTCATCCAGAAAGACAACCTCGGGGTCGTTGACTAGGGAGATGGCTATCCCGAGCCGCTTCTGCAGCCCCCCAGAGAGGTGTTTGTACAGGGCGTTCCTCTTGTCTTCGAGCTTCACCAGCTCGATGAGCTCGTCGGGGTTGACCTTCACCCCGTACATGCTGGCGAAAAATTCAATATTCTCCCTCACCGTTAGGAGGTCGAAGGTGTTGAAGTCCTGGGGGAGAACCCCCACCCTCCTCCGTATCTCCTTCTTGCCTTGGCGGTCCTTCACGCTGAACCCTAGGACCGATGCCTCCCCCGCCGTGGGCTCCCGAAGGCACTCCAGAATCTCGACCGTGGTGGTCTTGCCAGCCCCGTTGGGGCCCACGAAGGCGAAGACCTCGCCTCTTCCGACGTCGAAGGAGACTCCGTCGAGGGCTGTCACGTCTCCGTACTTCTTGATCAACCCGCGAACCCGTATCGCCACTCCATCCAAGTCGGACTTCATCCTCGCACCTCGAACCGTAACCGATTGTTAGCATGGAATGAGTTTGCAGGTCCGTAAAAAGCAGACGTCCTGCGAGAGAGCTAAGCGATTGGGAAGTAGATGTCCAGAACCATCGCGGTGAAGAGAAGGGCTAGGTAGGGGCTGGACACCCTGAACATTCGCCAGACGTTTCTGGACGAGGGCTTGAGGGCGGTGTAAAGGTTTCCCATAACGATGGCGGCTCCACTCGGCACGGTGACGAGCCAGTAGATCGCCCCGAGGTCTGCAACCAGGCCTATCAGGATCGTGAAGACAAACAGGATAGGCACGGTGGAGGATATGCATCGGACCGCCGTCTTGCTGCTCACGACGACGGGAAGCATGGGCACCCCCGCGCTCTTGTAGTCGTCCTTGTAGTGGAGGGCCAGGTTCCAGATGTGGTTGGGAATCCACGCGACCACCGTCGCCCCTATCAACACCGCCAGAAGAGGGATGTCCCCGCCGGAGGCGGCTGTCCATCCGTATAGAGCTGGCATTCCTCCGCTGATCCCTCCGATGATTATGTTGACCGGGTTCCTCCGCTTCAGCCACGCGCTGTAGATCACGACGTTTCCGAGGATCCCGCCGGCCATGACGAGCACCGCGACCCAGTTGATGAAGTATGAGACGATGAGGGAGACAGCTAGGAGCGCCAAGCCGAACCACAAGGCCTTGACTGGGGGGTGGATCTTCTTGGTGGGCAGGGG
>JAUWBL010000144.1 GCA_030601715.1 Candidatus Geothermarchaeota archaeon
AACGGAAACGAGGCGGATGTATTCATCGTATTTGCGAGAACAGAAAAAACGGTGCAGAAACACAGAGGTATAAGCGCGTTCGTCATCGAGAGAGATGCGCCCGGTTTCAAGGTGGGAAGGGAAGAGGAGAAGCTGGGCATCAGGGCCACATCGACGACGGAGCTCGTCTTCAAGGACTGTGTGATATCTAGCGACCAGCTTCTCGGGGAACTCAACAAGGGGTTCGTCTACGCGATGATGACCCTGGACTCCGGAAGAATCGGGGTCGGGGCTCAGGCTATCGGGATAGCCCAGGCGTCCTTGGATGCCTCCCTCAAGTACTCTGGCGAGAGAGTCCAGTTCGGACGAACCATCTCGAAGCATCAGGCGATCAGATTCATGCTGGCCGACATGGCGACAGACATTGAGGCTTCGAGGGTCCTGGTTCTTAGGGCGGCCCAGATGAAGGACAGAGGCATGAAGTTCACGAAGGAGGCCTCCATGGCCAAGCTCTTCGCCTCGGAGACCGCGATGAGGTGCGCCTGGAGGGCGGTTCAGATCCACGGAGGCGCCGGCTACACGACAGAATACCCAGTGGAGAGGTACTTCAGAGATGCAAAGATCATGGAGATCTACGAGGGGACGTCGGAGATTCAGAGGTTGGTGATAGCAAGGGAGCTCCTAAAGGGGTGAGGGCAGAGGGATTGAACATCGAGCTGTCGGAAGAGCAGAGACTCGTCCGGAAGATGGCGAAGGACTTCGCAGCATCCGAGATAGCCCCACGCGCCGATGAGATAGACCGCAGCAAGAGATTTCCTCGAGAGATCTTCGAGAGGCTGGCTGACCTTGGGTTCATGGGAATGCAGATCCCGACGGAGTATGGAGGAGCGGAGCTGGACACAGTCACATCAGCTCTCGTCATGGAAGAGATAGCACGGGCGTCCGGGTCTGTAGCCCTCTCCCTGGCCGCCCACAACTCCCTGGCACTTGGCCATCTGTACACGTTCGGGAGCGAACACCTGCGCCAACGGTACGTCAAGCCCCTCTCGACAGGCGAAAGAATAGGAGCGTGGGCTTTGACGGAACCCGGAGCTGGCTCGGACGCCAAGTCCATCCAGACAACGGCCCGGAAGTCTGGCGACGAGTGGTTGCTGAACGGAGAGAAGTTTCTAATAACGAACGGGTCCGTGGCCGACTTCCTAGTGGTCATGGCTAGGACGAAGCCCGATGGGCGAGGGACGGGCATTAGCGCCTTTTTGGTGGAGAAGGAGTTTCATGGGTTCGAGGTGGTGAAGGATCAGGAGAAGCTCGGACTACACGCATCGCCCACAAGCGATCTTCTCTTCCGCGAATGCCGTGTCCCGGCTGAAAACCTTGTCGGGGAAGTGAACCATGGCCACCAAGACGTGATGAGCATTCTCGACGGTGGTAGGATAGGCATGGCCGCCTTCTCCGTAGGAATAGCTCAGGCATCCCTGGACGCGGCGATCTCCTATTCAAAGGACAGACATCAGTTCGGTAGGCCTATAGCTGAATTCCAGGCGATACGTTTCATGATCGCCGATGTGGCGACCAGAGTAGAGGCATCCCGGCTCCTGTATCTAAGGGCCGCCCAGCGCAAAGACCTCAGGCGTCCATTCACTAAGGAGGCATCTATGGCCAAGCTCTTCGCCTCGGAGACCGCGATGAAGGCCGCTTGGACATCGGTGCAGATCCACGGTGGGTATGGTTACGTCGTGGATTATCCTGTGGAACGATATTTCAGAGATGCTAAGCTCTGCGAGATAGGAGAGGGGACTTCGGAGATCCAGCGACTCGTGATATCTCGAGAAATCTTGAAAAGCCTTCAGTTCGGCTAGCTTGGTGGTGAGTACCTTGAAGATCGTTGTGTGTGTCAAGACCGTTCCTAGTATCGAGGAGAAGGTGGAGCTGAACACTGAGGAGACAGACATCCGAAAGGAGAACTTGGTGTTTGGGATCAACGAGTGGGACAGCTACGCCTTGGAGGAGGCGGTTCTTATCAAGGAACGGACAGGAGGCACCGTCACGGTCGTAACTCTGGGTCCTGACGAAACCCATCTAGAGAGATTGGTAAGAGAGTGTTTCGCTAGGGGGGCAGACGAAGCGACAATGGTGGCTGATCCAGCCCTCCGATCCGCAGACGGCATGGCGACTGCGAAGATCCTTCAACGTGTCATAGAAGACATGTCGCCCGATCTAGTGCTGACGGGGGTGCAGTCCTCGGACGATGGCTATGGCCAGGTCGGTGGAGCACTCGCACACATGCTAGGCATGCCTCATGTCTCCGCTGTCACCCGCCTGGATCTGAAAGACGATGCGGTGTTGGCGGAGCAGGAACTGGAGGGAGGGCTGTACAGAGTGGCAAGAACGAAGATACCATCCCTTTTCGCTATACAGACCGGAATAAACACGCCCAGATACCCTTCCCTGCTAAAGATCCGGGCAGCCATGAGGAGAGAGATCAAGAAGTTCGAGCTTGCTGAGCTAGGGATATCGGAGGCCGACATCCGTGGTTGGTCCGCTGGCCGCATAAGGAAAATATTCTTCCCGAAGGCTTCCACCGAGTTGGAATTCATCAAAGGTACCCCGGATGAAGTGGCCACCAGGTTGTCGGAGATCGTAGCCAGGATGGTTCTATAGGGAGGCTTGTGAGATGAGCGAGATTCTGGTTGTTGCGGAACACCGGAAGGGTGCGATCCGAGACGTAACGTATGAGATGATCACCAAGGGCAGAGAGTTGGCAGAGCAAGGGGATCTCGATCTGTGCGTTGCCGTTCTCGGAGACGAAGTCGGCTCTGTCGCCGATGAGATAGCGAAGAGAGCTCCTGACAAGGTCCTATTGGGGGAACACGAGGCTCTCCGTGAGTACACTCACGATGGATATGAGACTGCTCTAGCCTCCATCATTCGTGAGAGAACGCCAGTCGTGACCATGGTGGGACACACCGCCTACGGTACAGACTTTGCGCCAAGCTTGGCGGCGGGCCTGGGCCTCCCGTTGGTGTCTGACTGCATCGACCTCAGGCTGGAGGATGGCGTTCTCGTCGCCACTCGACAGTTCTACCAAGGAAGGGTCAACGCTGAGATCGAGGTAGACAACTCAAGGGGCTCCATCGTCACGGTGAGGCCGACGGAGTTTCCCCCAGCATCCCCGGCGGAACCCAAGGCCAAAGTCGAGAGCGTAGAGGTGTCCGTTGGACCCGAGGCTGTGAGAACCGAGTTCCTTGAGTTTCGGGAGCTCGAGACGGCTGGGGTGGACATCTCCCAAGCCGCTGTCCTGGTTGCTGTAGGCAGAGGGATCGGGGAGGAGGAAAACTTGTCGGTTGCGCAGGCCCTCGCCGATCTTCTTGGAGGTGTCTTGGGCGCGTCTAGACCGGTTACCGACCAAGGTTGGCTTCCCAAGGAGAGGCAGGTGGGGCAGACTGGGAAGACGGTGAAGCCTAAGCTGTATATAGCCCTGGGGATAAGCGGAGCCATGCAACACATCATGGGGATGAAGTCGAGCGATCTCATAATAGCCATCAACAAGGACCCCAAAGCACCAATCTTCAACTACGCTCACTATGGCGTCGTCGCTGACCTCTTCGATGTTGTGCCTCTCTGGACGGAGAAACTTCGGGAAAAAAAGGGCTAGAGCCTCGGCTCGGCTGCCAAGCGGATCGCACCAGAGAAGGGTTAATTCGCCCAGAGCCCGTTTCTAACTCTTTGTAGAAGGTGAAAGATTGGACTTCTCGCTGAGCGAAGAGGAGGAACTGCTTCAACGTACCGTTAGGAACTTCCTGACCGAACACCTGTCGCCCAGATCTCAAG
>JAUWBL010000149.1 GCA_030601715.1 Candidatus Geothermarchaeota archaeon
ATCCAGGAGGAGGTGTTGGTGATGACGCGGTTCGGGATGGATGTGGTGCTGGCCCATCCCCGGGGCTTTGAACTGGATCCTAGGATCGTTGGCCAGGCCGGGGAGAACGCCGCCGACAGCGGGGGAGGCTTCGAGGTCACGGATGACTACGAGTCGGCTTTGCGGGGGGCTCACGCGGTGTTCCCGAGGAACTGGGCGAGCGCCGCCCTGATGGAGGCGGGGGCTTCAGGGTTCGGTGAGGAAAGGGAGGCAGCCCTCCACGAGAGGCACCGGGATTGGACGCTGACTGAGGACCTGTCGGACCTCATGGACAGGGATGGTGTCGTGACCCACGTGCTGCCCGTCTTCCGGGGGGAGGAGGCGACGGACGAGGTGATGGATGGGCCCCGCTCCGTGATCTACGACCAGGCTGAGAACGGTCTGTACACCAAGATGGCTGTGCTGGCGCTAACCCTTGGCGAGGCGGCTCCGCTCTAGGATCTCGACGGTTGCCTGGGCGGCCTCCCTCATCCTCAGTTGGTTGGCCTCCGACGGCTCGAGGTAGAGGATGGCTTTGGTGGGGCAGAGCTCCGCGCACACCGGGCTTCCGCCGCAGAGGTCGCATTTGATGACCTCCGATGTCTCGGGGTCGATGAAGATGGCGCCCAGGGGGCATGCTGTCACGCAGAGCCGGCAGCCTATGCACCTGTTCCGGTCGATGACCACGGCGCCCGTGTCTTGGTCTCTCACCAGGGCGTTGGTGGGGCAGACGTCCGCGCAGACGGGGTGGTCGCAGTGCAGGCAGACTATGGGGACGCTGTAGCCCCGCTTGAACCATGTGACGATGCCTATCCTCGCCCTGGCGGGGTTGACGACTCTTTCTTTCTCGAAGGAGCAGCCCAGCTCACAGATGCGGCAGCCCGTGCACTTCGTGGGATCGACCGTCAACACTCTAAGCGCCAAACTGGTTCCTCCGAGGCAGCGACATCCATCAATTCCTTCAAGAAGGATGTCGATGAAGGAATCCGCACCCTAGTCTTAATAATCTGAGGAGACGGTCTCGCAGTGTGCGGGAAGCAAGGTCATTCACGGCTTGCTGCGTCTTTGGCACACGTCGAAGAAGTCGCGTTGGAGCTCTCCCCCTCGTCGTGCAGATGGGTGAGGAGACATCTGGGAACAGTGAGGCTTTGTCGCTGAGCTTGGACAAGAAGAGCAGGGGTCCCAGAAGGTGGAGGCTCTAGCTGATGTTCATCCTGGGGGCTCCGTGTTAGGGGTCATGGCTCAAGCTGGGATATCGTATGTGTTTTCCCAGGTGACTCCTCGGGGTCTAAGGGGGGGAAGGGACCTCAATCCTCTTCCTCTTCTTCCGATTCACCCTCTTCTTCCTCTAAGTCCACTCCGAACTCCACAAGTGACTCTTCTTCCATCAGCTCTGTCTCTTCCTCGAGTTCCGCGGCATGGGCTTCGGTATACCCCTCGAGCATTAGATCCCATTTCTTCTCAGGGTAGACGCTGTCGATCAGAGACTGGATGACCGAATCGAACGACTCGTGTTCCTCGTGCCACTTGATGACGTCGAGTTCTCCTCGGACGAACTTCGACACCTTAATCACGGTCAATCTGTCCTCACTACATCCCTCAGCTAATCGGGGATCAAAAAAAATGTTTGTGCCTCAGCTGGTTCTCACTCGGAGGACCGAAGGCTCCTCGTTAAGCAGGGCCCTTACCCGATAGGTAGAGGTCAAGCTACCGGTAGGGTATCCTCTACTTGGTTGAGAGGGTCAAGTAGTTAGGGGGGTTGAGTTCTGTCCCTGTTGGACCTTCAGCCGAGGAAGAAGAGGCCGCCCTGCTCCCTTGGCCGCAGGCCATCTGTGAGGAAGCGGATATCATACTTCTTGTTGTTTTCGAAGCCCGGGCGCCGGATGAAGCTGCTCGCCGTCCTCGCCATGGTGTTGCTCGGGGCTTCGTTCCTGGTGAGCCTGTGGTTCTTGGCGGGACCGTCGGTGGTGGAGCCTAGGTACGACCTGTACCGGGGGAAGGTGGAGGCCGCCGTCGGATACCTTGAGGGGCTCTACCGGGAGGATGTGGGGTTGGTCTCGGAGTCGACCGGCGGGGAGCTGAGTGGGATCTTCTGGTTGGCGAACGACAACCTCCTTGCGGCTATGGCGCTTGGGCCGTACAGGCCTGGTCTGGCGTCAGCCATAGGCACTACGCTGGAGTCCTACGGTGTGTTCGGCAACGACAGGGTTGAGGTGCTGGATGGGGTGGGCATCGGCTCTGTGCCTCGGGCCAATGTGACGTTGGTGGTTGAGGAGGGGGCGGACCATGTCATACTCACTGAGCTGCACACGGGGGGTCTGGTGTCGGACTGGCGGGAGTACGCGGACCTCCTCCTCTTGGAGAGTCTCAACTCGTGGCTGGCGGGAGATGAGTTCGGGGGCAGGGTGTTGTTTCGGGAGGCCGTCGCCATGTGGGACGGCGAGGGGCTGGTGGACAAGGCTACACCGAAGGATGGAGGGTATGCGGTCTACAAAACGGCGCTCTTGCTGATCGTGGCGCAGGTGTTGCTGGAGCCCTTCGTCGACTTCCGTGTGGCGGAGGAGACAATGTGGTCGGCGCAGGAGGAGTCCGGCGGAGTCAGGACCGACTTGGGCCTCGACCTTGTGCCAGAGGGCTTGGCCAACGCGGAGACCTCGGCCTTGGCGATATTGGTTTACGACAGGGAGAGGGTGGAGAGGCTACAAGGGGAGGGGTCAGTCAGAGAGGTGGCCGGGCACGTCCCACAGCTTTCTCGGGTGGATGTCCTCTTGCCGTTTGGTCTTCTTGGCGAGGACGTAGAGGTGTTCCTCGTACGCCCCATGGAATTCCTCTCCTTCGACCGAGGATTGGATGATGTTGAAGCCGGCGTCCTCCAGCAGCTTCTTGTTTGTCGTGGCGTCGTAGTGGGACCAGTGCATCTCGACGCCGAGGAAGCGGTCCTCGGGTGTGCTGACCCAGTCGGTGGAGCCTAGGTTGACGAGGAGGAGTCCGTCGGGTCTCAGCATCCTGTGCAGCCTCTTGAAGAGGGCTGGGTGCTCTTCTCTGGGGACGTGTATGATGGCGAAGAGGGAGCATATGGCGTCGAAGGTTTCGGGTGGGAAGGATGCCTCGGTGAGGTCTCCTTTGTGGAAGGTTGCCTCCGGGACGAGTTTCCTTGCTTGATGGATCTGCTTCGCCGAGATGTCTATTCCCGTGACCTCGTGGTGCCGTGCCAGGAGCTTCGTTATGGGTACTCCCGCGCCGCAGCCCAGGTCTAGGACCTTGGAGCCTCGTGGGAGGAGCTCCAGAAACGGCTTGAGGTACTTCTCGTCTCTCGGGCTGGGCTCGGCTCTTGCTTTCCTGTAGGCTTCCGCTATCCTGTCGTAACCGTCTTCGACGATCCGCTTCTTGTCGCTCATGACGGTCGATTCTCTCTCTTGAACAGACTGTCTCGGGGACTGCTGAAGAACCCGCTGGCTCTAGGAGTCCCCTCCTTCGTTCGCGAGGAGTCGTTCGCGTTCCTTCTCTAAGAGGACGAGGAGCTCTCTCCTGTACTCCTCGAAGTCCCCTAAGTCTATCTCTTTGAGCATCAGGGGCTTGACGTCTGCCTCTCGGAGTGCATTGAAGCGATCCTTGGCATCCTTCAGCTGTTTTCTGTAGCGCTTCCTCCGCTCAACGCCGAATTGTGTCTTCTGTCGAATTGTCTTGAGGTGATTCTTAACGCGG
>JAUWBL010000171.1 GCA_030601715.1 Candidatus Geothermarchaeota archaeon
AGAACCGCAGAGGATCAGCTGGAGAGCCTGCGGGCCCTCCGCATAAGCAAACGCAAAGAACGGAAAGGATAGTTCACGTCGCAATTTTGTTGAAGCATGTCGGGGCTCCATGGTGACGGTCTGGCTGGGATAGGCTTCATCTAGTATTCGCAAGATGGTGTGACAAGCGCTTTCGCCTGACAGGATCGCTGCCTTAGGTGGGGAGCGGGGCTATGCTCGTGTAGGGTTTACGGGATGTAGGGTGTGATCCTCTTCTGCCCGAGGGGTGACGACCTCCACTTCATGGGTCGTTTCTCCTTCCTCGTGACCAGCCGCCTGTCGTACAACCTCCTTAAGTGAAAGTACGCTTGGTACGTTGGAATCGTGAGGCCCTCTGCTATCTCGGACACAGGCTGCCCTTCACCCGATTTCTCTAGGTATTCCAGTATCCTAGACCTTACCTCCACACCCTTCCAAGTGTTCCTGCTATCGAGGATCCTGGCGTTCGGATGCATCCCTCAACCATAAAGTAAGGGCAGAGAGACCAAAAGAAGGAATCTAAGCCATGAGGGCCGGTCTACAAGTACTCGGAGAGGCTCTTCTGCGCCTCATCCCCAGAGACGAGAGTGAGTCTGAGCTCCCACTCAAGCAACTTCAGCCTTTCCTTGATGTATAGATCCTCCACGTAGTCGTCCACCAGTCCTCGCACTATGCCGAGGTACTTGGTGACGGTCTTTACATGAACCGTCTGCGTCAAGGTGCTGCCACAGATGTCACATTTGCCCGATAGGGGCGGCCTTCGGTACCGTGCGTTGCACCTCTTGCACCGAAAGGACTGCGTCGTGAAAGCTCTGAGATTGCCGATGAGATCGGGAAGAAGATGATTCTGCAACACGGCTTTGACGACGGTCCCCACGTCCACCGAGGAGAGCTTCTTAGACAGGGCGACTTGAAACTTCACCTTCTCCGCCATCGTTCTAAGCCTGCCATAGGAGGACTTGTTGGTTCGAAGCTGGAGCAAAGCCCCTCCGAAGCTGGAGGGGATGAGACCGTACTGATTCGAGGTGTTGAGGGTATCGTACACCCACTTCACATACCCTGCGGCCTCGCTAGCCGGCTTGCGAGATTGAGCGGCCTCGTAGAACTCGAGGGGGTATCCCGATGAGAGTTCGACGTTATGGGCTTGAGAGTCCACCTCGGCGGCCAAGAGAATGGGAGTTATCATGAGGGGCGCGTCCATGGTGCCGCCCATGGAGGCGGGCAGAAAGTACGGTGAGAAGTTCAGCAACACATCCGACAACAGCATGATAGAGTCCTGGTCTCCGTCGCAGTCCCTCCTCTTCTGGGCGTGCCACAAAGGGTTTGCATAGAGAACTTGGCTGTCGGTGTATCCTACAATCCTCCCGACAATCCCCGCGGATGTGTGAGGCGAAAGTGCTACTACGAGAGTACCTATAAGATCTTGACGTGTGTTTGCCCCGTAGAAGGTCTCAAGATCGTAGAGCCTCTCGAGGAGGGTGTCCACGAAGCGTGAAGCCTTCAGGAGGTAATCGCCCGCGACGCTCGGGATAATGATGTCCTGAGGCTTAAGGGGAACTCTCTCGTTCTCGGAGGAGACATCGTACCCCAGCTCTTGCGCCTTAGTCAGACTCAGGCCTACGTCTTGGGGGCGGAAAGCCGTGAGCGGGGCGTTTGTTACGTCGAACCTCACGGTTCCATCCTTGAACACACTGACTTCAAAGAGCGAGCGGAGGAGGCCTTTCTCCAGCCTCTCGGGGATCTTGTCCGCACTCAGGAGGCCTCGGACACCCTTTACAAGCTTTGGAGATGCATGAACCAAGCTCCTAGCGTTAGCCATGAGCGTCCTTATGTCGACCGAGATGCGCCGATAGGGCACGGTGCTTTGCTCACATGAGGGACACTTCTCGTTTTGAGTAGTAACCCCGCACTTAGAACAGTGCCTCAAGGAGGAGGTCTCACTTCCACAGGTTGGACAATAGGCGTAGTAGGCCGATTTGCCACACTTGAAGCACTTCCGGTAGGCGAGTTCAGCCGAGATCCTCTCTCGGCTGTTAGAGGCGACCTCTAGGTCTCTACTAGGCCCCCCAGTGAACCCAATGGGGAACAGAACGTGAACAGCCGGCTTCATCGCCCTCTTGGCGGCCTTCTCAGGTCGACCCATCCTAGCCGCCATGGTAGTGCCCCCCGTATCCCGGAACTCCACATCGCAGTACCAAGAGAGAAAGCGGAGGGCGTCGCCGTGGGCTGCCTCTATGGCGTCCTTAGAGATGGGCTTGTCCTGGGAGGTGATGAAGGACAGTACATCAGAGGCCGTTTCTGCGACCAGTAGCGTCTCGTCTCTGACTTCAAAGGGAATCAGGAGGGATCTCAGGATAGAGACCAGCTTCTCCTCGTTTGGCAGTGTGATCCCGTCATCGTCGGTGGTCTCCGCGCTCTCTCGGATCGTCGAAATGAGGTGAAGGAGATCCGCCAGACTAAGCGATGACCACCTGAAAACATACTTGGGGTGGAGAGGCATCCCGAGGGTTTTTGAGAGTGTGAGGGCGTCGTTAAACGTCACGTCTACGCCGTCCAATATCTGGTTTAGTTTGTCACTCGCTGGATCCTTGGAGCCTGTGGATCCTCCCCTCGACAAGGCCTGCTCTGCCTCTAGAACCCACCACTCGGGCACGTATGGTGATGGTTTCAACAACTGGTTGTTCTCCAAGAAGTCGCCGAAGCTCACTAGAACGTCCCCTAGGAACTCTATCCTCTCTATCTGATTGGCTAACGCCAGAGCCCTTTCCTGCGTCTCTACTCTGACCAGGGATCCATCCCTCAACGAGACAACGGGACAGGCTAGGCTCTCAACGGGTAGGACCGTGACTCCTTTCCCGGGGAAGTCGACCTTCATCTGGGTGCCCGGCACCAAGAAGTAACCAAGCACGGCGAAGGTAGCAGGGTGCAGTCCCACAGCCGACAAGCCAGTGTTGTGGGCTCGACCGTACCGTAGCCGGAATCCTCCCTCGCCATCTTCGAGAGAGAAGATCGGTCTGCCCGCTATGGTTTCGTACACGACGCTTTCGGGCGAAATCTCCTCCCAAGTCTCCTTTGTCTCGAGTTCCTCGAGCCATTTCCACCCTTCGATCCCCAGCTC
>JAUWBL010000034.1 GCA_030601715.1 Candidatus Geothermarchaeota archaeon
TGGACCTAATGGACCAGGTCGGCGTAGTCGCGAGCGCCCTCTCCGCCCAGATGTCGCTCTTTGAATCCAACGTGATGGATAGCGTGGCGAGCATCGCGAGCGACATACTGGGAGAGATCGACGCAGTCTCGAGCGCCATACTGGGAGAGATCGACGCAGTCGCAGAGAGGCTCGTCAGCGTCTTCGACGGCCTCATCCTCAAGATGGACGAGGTGAAGTCGAGCATCTCCGCCGATGTCCTGCTAGTCTCCGACAACGTGGCCCTACTCTTCGACACCATGGCAGCGAACTTCGTACAGCTGAGCAACTCTGTCGCCTCCGGCTTCGGTGACCTGGGCGACGTGGTGACGGCTGGATTCGAAGACTCCACCGAGGTCATCACGGACAGCGTGGAAGCGAACACTGCTTCCGTCATAGCGACTCTCACTTCTGCCACGGACGCCGTGAAGCTCACGGTGATCAACGCTGAGGGGGCTATCCTTGACACTGTAACCAGCTCCAACGACGACCTTGGCCAGCTGTTGATAGCTTCCAGCGAAGACCTCTCGACCTTCCTCCTAGCCATATCGGTGCTGCTGGTCATCACGCTGCTCCTAGCCGCGATAGCCGCGGTGCGGGTGGTACGGCTCAAGGCGTAGTAGCAGGGATCTCATCCCTCTCCTTTCTTTTTCCTCAACCATCTAGGTGATTCTGGAGATCTACGCGGTGCCTCGTGACCTGGCTGGTCCTGGGTGCAATCGTGAGGCTCCCCTATATATAACAGCGGGTCATACTCGCACGAAGGCGGAGCCTAGGCGGCAGTTCACTGACGTTTTATGCAGTGGTGCCGTTGCTACTATGGTGTGAAGCCCAGGACTGCCGTAGCCGTTCTGTTGGTCGGCTCAGCCGTCATCCTATATCTGGCTTTTGTGGCTCCGGGATGGTCCGCAGAGCCGAGCCTCAACGTGGAGATAATCCGAGCGTATCTCTCCCCCACCACGCAGGGACCGAACGTCTTTGTCGCCTCCGTCGATGTCTTCGTCTGGAATGGTGGGAGCGCCGACGCCGAGAGCGTGACGATAGAGTTCATAATGCTGCGGAAAGACGGGAGCATAGCCCCCTTCTCGGGGGACTCAGGAATCAAGGTGATCCCTGGAATCACCGCTGGCAGCGAGGCTCTCGTATCCTTCGAGGGGATCGTGACATTGGAGCGGGCTGACGTTCCTGCGGATCTGTTCGTGAGGGCCACCCTGAGTGACTACCCCGACAAGGAGGCAGTCGCCACCCAGAGCATCTCGTACGTGTGGCCCATCTGAGGCCTTTGAGGGCTGAAACCGCCTGGACTCTCAGGGCTTGGGGGACGCGCCGGTCGGTGGCTGGGCCGATCGGCCACTGGAGGCGTCGACGTGTCCGTGGGCCAGGGTGAGAAGATCGTCTTGGAGTTTCTCGGAGAAGTGGCAGGCGGCGTACCTGCCGGGTTCAACCTCCCGCAGGGGCGGCTCCTCGTCCCGGCAGATCTTCGCGGCGTAGGGGCATCTGGGGTGGAAGCGGCAGCCCGGAGGAGGGTTGATCGGGCTCGGGGGCTCGCCGGGGATCACCCGTCTCTTCGTGAGGCGGTTCGTGGGGTCAGGGTCGGGCACAGCGGCGATAAGGGCGGCTGTGTAGGGGTGCAGCGGCGTCGATATGAGCTCGTCCGCCGCGGCCATTTCTACTATCTTTCCGAGGTACATCACCGCCAAGCGGTCGGAGAAGTATCTGGCGGTGGCGACGTCGTGGGTGATGTAGATGAAGGCTAGGTTGTACTCTTTCTGCAGTCGGCTGAGGATCTGGAGGACCGAGACCCTGCTTGAGGCGTCGATCATTGAGACAGGCTCGTCGGCCACGATGTAGCTGGGGTTTAGGATGAGGGTGCGGGCGATGGCCACGCGCTGTCTCTGGCCTCCGGAGAGCATGTGGGGGTATTTGTTGATGAACTCTTCGACGGGGGTTAGGCGGACGGCCTCGAGGGCCCTGTGGACCTTGCTCTCCCTTCCCTGGATTCGATGGATGATGAGGGGTTCTTCGACGATCTGGTCCACCGTCATGAAGGGGTCGAGGCTGGCGAAGGGGTCTTGGAAGATCATCTGAGCCTCTCGACGGAACCACTTGAGGCGCCCTTCAGGCACATGGGTGATCTCCTTGCCTTTGAAATACAGATGACCGGCCGTCGGCTCCATGAGGCGCAGGGTGAGCTTGCCAAGGCTGGTCTTGCCGCTTCCCGACTCGCCAACCAAGCCCAGGGTCTGCCCGGGGGGGACTGCGAGCGTTACACCGTCGACCGCCCTCAGAGGGATCGTCTTGAAGATGCCCGTTCGCACCTGGTAGTGCATGCGGATGTCCTCTATCAGCATCACGTCAGCCATGTTCATCACCACGAAGCCAGCAGTGAGCGTACTGCCCGTCCCCGGTGGGGAACATCTCAGGCTCCCTCTTACTGCAGATATCCATGACGTAGGGGCATCTGGGGTGGAAGCGGCAGCCCGGAGGAGGGTTCACCAGATCGGGGGGAGCTCCAGGGATGAACTCTGGTGTCACATCGCTGCGCAGCCTCGGCACGCTGGCCAGCAGCTTCTCGGTGTAGGGGTGCTGTGGATCCTGGAGCACCTGCTCCGCCTCTCCTGTCTCAACCACCCTGCCTGCGTACATCACGGCGAAGCGGTCGCAGAGGTCGCTGGTCAGAGCGATGTCGTGGCTGATGAAGAGCATTGAGAGGTCCTCCTCGCGCTTCAGGTCTTTCAGGAGGTTCATGATCTGAGCTTGGACGCTGACGTCCAAGGCTGAGGTGGGTTCGTCCAGTATCACAAGCTTTGGGCTCATGATCAGGGCCATGGCTATGATGACGCGCTGCTTCATTCCTCCGCTGAGCTCGTGGGGGTACATGCGGTAGGCCTCCGCCGGGAGCCCGGTCTGCCTCATTCTGGCCACACCCCTCTCCCTAGCCTCGTCCTTCTGAACCTTGTCTAGGACTCTGAGGGGTTCCACGATCTGCTCTCCCACCCTGATGACCGGGTTCAGGGAGTTCATAGCTCCCTGGAAGACCATGGAAACCTCCCGCCACCGTATCTGGCTCCGGATCTCAGAGTCTGTCATGTCCATGAGTTCCCGACCATCGAAGAGGATGCGACCCGTGAAGGTGTGAATGTTGTCCGGAAGCAGTCGCATGATGCAGATGGAGGTGCTGGTCTTCCCGCAACCAGACTCTCCCACGACGCCTACGGCCTCTCCCTTCGGCACCTCTAGGTTTACGCTGTCGACTGCCTGGACGGGGCCGCGGAGGGTTTCGTAGTAGAGAGACACATCTGACATCTTGAGGAGGCTGATCTTACCTTCGCCTCCGCAGGCGGGGGTTGATGACTGGCTCGAAGCCGAGAGCTATCAAAACGAAGGTGACGGCGGCGATGACTATCAGGATCCCGGGGGGGATTATCCACCACCAGTAGCCGAGGTAGAGAGCGCCATCCGAGAAACCTCGGTCCAGTATCTGCCCCCAGGTCGGTATGCTTGGGTCACCCAGACCTAGGAAGCTCAGGGCGGCCTCTGCAAGAATCGCTGAAGGGGTGAAGAAGATCAGCTGTGCCAAGATGAAGGGGGCAACCTGGGGGAGGATGTGGCGGAAGATGATGCGCCTGGTGCCGGCTCCCAAGGCCACTGATGCTTGGATGAACTCTCCGTCCCGGATCTGGAGAACCATGGACCGAACTATGATTGTGAGGCTCGTCCATCCGAAGACTACCAGCAGGATTACGATGTTCCAGAGGCTGGAGCCTACGATGAATAGGAGGAAGATGAGGATGGGGAGAAGGGGTACGTTGTTCAGGATGTCGACGGTTCGCTGGATTACCATGTCCACCTTGCCACCCTTGTAGCCGCTGATGACCCCCAGGATCCCTCCCACCCCTGCCGTGAGGGTGGATGTCACGACGCCTATGAACAGGGCAACGGGGAAGCCGAAGAGGAGCCCCACTGCGAGGTCCCTGCCGAGGTTATCGGTCCCCATGAGGCCGAAGAGCTGCCCGGCAACCACGAATCTCGCCGAACCCATGGCGTCATCGGCGTGAACTCCCTCCACCAGAACAGACAGTGTGTACTCTCCCTTGAGTACGTCAGTTGCCCGACCGCCCTGGCTGGATGGAACCCCAAACATGAATTTCTCTGGTCCCACAGCAGCGATGTCTGAGACAAGGACCTCCATGTTGAGCTGCCTCCGGGCAAACGTAGCTACTGCCAGACGGACAGCGGGAGAGCCTGAAAGGTAGATCCTGCGGGGGTCTTCAGAGTAGAAGACGTAGGGTGGGGAATCCTCCGGTTCCGGATATGGAATGTCAACGTCCAGAAGGATGATGGCCTCTCCATCCGGACGGTGCAGTATGAGGGTGACAAAGGGGGGATCCTCCTGGAACTGGACGTCGCGCATGGTGAAGGAGGTGAACTGGGGGAAGTCGTCGGCTTCAAAGAGGAAGGAGACTTGAAACAGCTGCCTCTTGAAGCCCTGGGAGAAATCGGATTCCACCGGTTCCGGGAGTTCGAAGATTAGGTGCTCAGCCTGAGCCTGTGAGGAGAACGCCTGAGTCCAGCTCGGGCCCACAGCCTTGGGGTTGTCCGCCCAGACAATCGGGTTGTTCCAGAGTTCCTCTCCGAAGTTGAGGGGGTAGAAGACTAGCACAAAGACGGAGATTAGGATGAGAGTAACCAGGAAGACTACGCCCACCTTGGCTACCTTGGTTGCCCAGAACTCTTGCAGAGCTTCCTGTGTACGAGTCGGCATCAGTATCTCACTCTGGGGTCAAGGGCCACGTACAGAACTTCCAGCACGAATCGGGCTACGACGTACACGAGGGTGAACATGAAGGTGAGCCCCACGATTATGCCCTCGTCAGCGGTGAAGATGGCGTTGTAGTAGAGCAGCCCCATGCCCGGCCATCGGAAGACTGTCTCCGTTAGGATAGCTCCCGAGATGGAGCCCGCTAGGCCTAGGATCACGTTGGTGAGGAGAGGAGGAGCTGCGACTCGAAGGACGTATCTTCTCCTGACGATGTTCTCCGGCAGCCCCTTGGCCCGCGCTACGCTGACGAAGTCCTCCTGAGCTGTGTTCAGCACGACGGTGCGGGTTTGATATATGTATATTCCGGAGAGACCGAGGGTGAGCGCCCCGATAGGCAGCGCAGCGTGCCAGAGGACGTCCAGAAACCTCATCAAGGGGTCCTCGGGAGGAGGGGCGCTGTACATGAGCCCCGTAGGGAACCATCGCAACATCACGGCTAGGACGAGAATGAAGATGATGCCTATCCACCACGTCGGCATGGCGTAAGAAACGGCTGAGAAGTATGATGTCACCCGGTCTAGAATGGAGCCGGGCACCGTGGCTGCCTTGATTCCCACGAATAGACCGATGATGACGCTGATGACTATGGCCGAGGTTATGAGGAGTATGGTGTTCGGCAATCGCTCGAGGATGATGGCGTTGATGTTCTTGCTGCCGGCGTACGACTGGGCGGTGCGCGCCTCGCCTAGGTCAAGGGAGAGCACGCGCCAGACCATGCTGGGCAACCTCCCCCACCACGGCACGTTCAGCCCGTATGCTTCTGTAAGCGTCGTCTCGTAGTCAGCGATCATCTGAGCCCTGGCTTCAGGAAGTGTCCCCTCGGGGAGCGATAGAGCAAAGGCGTTGGTCTGCTGGGTTACTATGGCGTTGAGCAACCTGTCGGAGTATCCGCTGAACCCCAGGATGACCACGATTATCCCCATGACGATCATGAGAACCGCGAATAGGCTGATGGCCTTGATGAGTAGAGATCTGGCCAGCCCCACTGGGAACTACCAATACGAAGCAACATGTTCAGGTCTTTTTATGTCCAAACAGTCCTTGGTTCCATCTTCAGACCTAGTGAGGAACGATCTACCACCTTGTTTTGGAACATGTATGCTCAGATCCACGAAGAGAATGTGCCGCATCCGCCAGTGATACGGTCTGCAATGGGTGGATTCTAAGTTCTAGAACACCCACGCTTATAATACACGCCCTCGTGTAAGAGGGTTGAATTTAATGAGAACTACTAAAAGCACACTAGCAGTAGTGTTGACACTAGCATTCTTCGCTTCTTTCGTTTTCCAACCCTCCTACGCACAGCCAGGCCCTGCGTCCGACAGAATAACTTACACGTCCGTTCCGACGGATCTGGCCGCAGCAGCCCTCCGTGCTGGCGACATCGACGTCTATGAGTTCGAGCTGGAATCCGACATTGCCGCTGAGATAGGGCTCGACGACCCGGACATCGACATCTTCCAGGCAGTAGCTGGCATGAACGACATATTCTTCAACCCGGCGCCCTCCCGGGATCCGTCCGTACTCAACCCCTTGTCTATCCGGGAGGTTCGGTACGCCCTTCAGTTTGCGGTCGACTGGGAGTTCATGGTGGCCGAGATCTACCGTGGCTTCGCGCTGGTCATGAACACCTACGAGGGACCCCAACACCCCGACATTGGCCTGATCATGCCGACAATATTCAAGCACAACTTCCACTACGACCTTGCCAAGGCCAACACCATGATTGAAGCGGCCATGGGCGCCGCGGGCGCTGTCAAAACAGCTGGCAAGTGGAGCTATCAGGGCAATCCCATCGTCCTCAACGCGTGGGTGCGCGTGGAGGACGAGAGGAGGGACATGGGAGACACCTTCGTGGCCTTCCTCAAGAGACTGGGATTCGAGGTGAACACCATTCACTCTACCTTCGGACCTGCAATAGACACGATATACGGAACAGACCCCCAGGACTTCGAGTGGCACATATACACCGAGGGATGGGGCATCGGAGGCACTAGATATCTGACTTGGCAACCCGGCGAGTGGGGATGCACAGCCACCTGGCCGGGTGCATGCCCCGGAGCGGGGGGCGACTGGGACTGGACGTACTTCCGCAGCACCCCTGAGCTCGAGAGGCTCGACGATCTCAGCGACGCCCTCATCTACGGGGATTATGCAGACCTGGAGGAGAGAACGGCGTTGATCTCGGAGGCCACCGACATCCAGATGTACATGTCTCTGCGTCTCTTCGGGGTTCGGACAGCCACCGGCTACCCGGCTCGCAGGGACGTGCAAGGCCTCTCGGACGACACCGCCATGGGCTTTAGGTCCATCTGGGACCAGCGAGAAGCCTTCGTGCCCGGCAGGGACACCGTGAAGTACGCCAGCCTCTGGGTCTGGACGGAGACCACCGTTTGGAACCCCATAAGGGGCTTCAATGACGTCTACAGCGTCGACCTAGCACGGGCCACGTCGGACCCTGGTCTCTGGCGCCACCCATTCACCCAAGAAGTCATCGAATTCCGGACGATAGTTGAAGACGTGACGACAACATTCGGTACAGACGACAGGGTTGAGGTACCAGCGGACGCGGTCAAGTGGAACGCGGAAACTGACCGCTGGGAGGCAGTGGGATCCGGAGTGGAAGCAAAGAGTAGCGTAACCTTCGACGGGTCTCTGTGGTGCCAGAGCACATGGCACAACGGCATCCAGATCGGCTTGGCTGATGTAGCAGCCTGGCTTGCTGTCACGTGGGACATCGCGTACGACGAGGTTAAGTCCGCACGGGAAACCGAGATATCTGCCATATACCGTGGAACCATGGACCGCATCGTGGCCTACGAGTTCCTCCCCCCGTGTCGCAAGACCGTCTACCACGACTTCACCCACTTCGACGACATGGAGGTCGCCAACTTCGAAGTAGGGTTCCCTTCCCTTGCAGTCTCAACGGAGGTCCTGTTCGCGATGGACAGGCTCGTCTTCGATGACCAGACATATGCATACGCGCTCACCGCCGCCAACATCTTCGGAGTTCCGTGGCTGAACCTGGTGCTGACAGACCACGCCACTGATGTGGCAGCCACGCTCCAAGACATGAGCGACGAGCAGTTCTACCCAGAGAACATCTTCACGGTCAACGGAGGCCAAGTCTTGGCCACCCGACAGGACATGCTGGATCGGTACGCCGCGGCCCTGACCTGGAGTCAGGACAAGGGCATCATGTGGATAAGCAACGGCCCCTTCTATCTAAACGCATTCGACTCCGCCGCACAGTACGCAGAACTCTTGGCCTTCAGGGAGGAGAACTATCCCTTCAGCAAGGGAGACTGGTTCTTCGGCAGGGTAACCATACCTGAGGTACAGTACGTGGACGTCCCAATCCTCCAGAGCGGAGTGGCCGGAGCCATCCAAGTAGGGATCGAAGGACCCCTACCACTGCTCGGCGAGTACCTGATCCTCGACGCTAGGACGGGCGACCTCATTCTGCAAGGCGACATGACATCCACCGCCGACCCCACAGTCTTCAACGTCGACATGTCCACCGCAGACATGGCGCTGCTGGCGCCAGGAACATACAGCTTGGTCATCATCGGCGGAAGCGAACAGCTGGCTCGAAGATCCGTCTTCACCACAAGGTTCCGAGTCATACCCCCCGTCGGTCCGGGCGGACCCCCGATCACACC
>JAUWBL010000139.1 GCA_030601715.1 Candidatus Geothermarchaeota archaeon
GGTCGGTTGCGGAGGTGGTCTCCACTGAGAGCGATGGATGGTCCTGGATGCCGACCCTCTCGGTTGATTCCGAGGGAAACATACACGTCGCCTGGTCTGACGACGCTGACTACATGGGTGCGGGCTCCGACGAGGACATATTCTACAAGAGGTTCGACGTCACCACATCTTCGTGGACTGCGACCGAGGTCATGACCCCGGGGAGCACGGCGCCCTATTGCCAGAATACCGATTCTTTCGTCGATCCGCTGGACAACCTCCACCTCGTCTGGTATTGTTCAGATGGTGAGAAAGGCATCAAATACAGGAGGTGGGACGCTTACGCCCAGTCCTGGACTGAGACGCAGATGATCGCGACGGAGAGCACTGACCACACCACTGAAGCCTCGGTAGCCGTGGACTCCTCCCTCTTCGTCCATGTGGCGTGGGCAGACTGGACGGACTACTCCGGCTCAGGAACCGACACAGACATCTTCTACAAGCGCACAGGCACCGCCATACCCGAGTTCACCCACATCAGCACACTCATCCTCGTGATCAGCACAGCGATTATCTTCATCCTGGTGCGAAAGAGAGGCTAAAAAGCTACCTAGTTATTCTTCCAGCCTCGTGTCAGCCCGTTGTTGTCCAGCAATCGTCTCCACCCTCCCCCACACAACCGACCCAGGCCCGGGTTTCCTCCCCAACAGATCTAGGTGTAGAGTGGCCCGCTTCTGTGTTCGCTGTCGTACTGCCAGAGAGCCTTGTCGACCTCCCGCGGCGTCAGGCCGACCTCCGCCCCGAGTTCACGGATCCTCCGAAGGTATCTAACATAGTCTCTGGCGGTGAACGGCGCCTTGTCCCTTCCAAACAGGGTCTTCCAAGCCCTCCTATCCACAACCCCATACCTCTCCGGCTGATACATGGCGAGAAGCGCCGACGCCACCGGAACCTCAACCCCATCGAGCGACATCAGAAGCTTAGCCCTGAACCGGTCGAGCTCCTCCTGGGGCATCTCTCCCTCCAGCTCAGAGATCAGACCCGTCACCCTCTCGACAACGATCGACGGGTTACGACCAGCCCGCCCCCTCGCCCGCGACGACTTCCAATCAACGGCCTCCACAAACTCTTCCCTTGTCAGCCAACCCCTCTCCTTCCAAGCCCTGTTCACCCTCCAGAACACGTCTTCGTCAGGGTAGCTGTAGCTAGCAGCATACTTGGGAAGATCTACCTCCCGAGCTACAGGCTCTATCTCCTCGTCCTCTTCGGGAAGGTTGTGAGTCACTCTGAAAACCTAGGAACCTAGAGACTCAACGAGGCAGATCGCCTGATTCCTTCTACCGCTCCAGGGGTTTCTTGACCAACCATACCTAGCCAGGCCAGCCAACACGAGGATGTCTCCCACATGGGGCGCCGTCTTGGTTCCACTCCGCCTCTCATAGAGCTTCCGCTCCAACCGTTGAAGATTCCACTCCAAGGAGTCGGGATCCTCAGACTTCAGGCTCGTACCCAAACGAACCATCCCCGTTTTCTCTGAGAGAAGCTCCAACGCCTCTCTGAACCTCCAGAACTCTAAGGGCAACAGGGTGCCGCTCTCCAGAAACAGCATCCCCACGCGTTCTCCAGCCTCATTCAAGCCAACCAACTTGAAGTCTTGAGGTTCCCGACCACGCCCGAAAACCTTCTTCCTAGGAGACACAAGGCGTCTTTCCAAGTTCTCCCGCATCCAAGACAACAGATCCTCCAAGGCTCGACTCCCCACAACAAAGACCGACACACCTCCCTAAGGACACCTCTGAAAACAACATGAGTCTAATATGCGGCAAGAGGAGCTCTATCGTAGGAGGAGGCGTACGATGGTAGAAATCAAGGAGATGCCGTACAGTGAGAAGTACGACCTGGTTTTGGGCAACATAAAGCTGATAGACTCCGACATCACTACATTTGTGCGGAAGCACCTCGGCGATCAAGCACTGACCGAGTTCAACAGAACCCGAGAAACCGGGGTTAAACCCATACCTGAAAATGCTGCATTAGAGGAGAAGTACGAGACAGCCTACGGCAACTGGATCCGAGCGACGGAAAACGCCTACAGCTTCGTCCGCGCACACATGGGCGAAGAAGGGATGAAGGAGTTGGAGTGCGCTCAGGTTGAGGCGCTGAAGCGAGACAGTGCCGGGCCCACCCTGTGGCTCCTGAGGCTCATCAGGACGGTATCCCCAAGTAGTGCTTTCAAGATGACTACTAAGAACATGGCCTACAAGCTGCAGTGGTTGACACCCTACACCGTCTCCGAACTGACTCAGCACAAGTTGGTGCTTGACATACCCCGCTGCAAGATACTAGATTTCCCCGGCACCGACGACATATGCCAGATCGGGTGTCAGGGCGCCTATCCCGTGTGGGTTGCCGAGCAGTTCAACGTAGACATGAAGTTCGAGCCACGAGGTCATAGCTGCAAGTGCACCGTGACCCCCATGAGTGGATGAATCGCACTTTGATTCACCCCAGCAAACGCCCGAAACCACAAGGCTTGCGCTGTCACAGGACTGGTTAGAGAACCGACCTCCCCATCGACATCATAGACGGCGATGTCTCCTACCACCCGTCCATGTGGACAACCTTCTCGAGGGGGATGTGTGGTCGCTTCACGGGTTCCTCCGCCGGATACCCGATGGGGAATATGCCTATGGGCCTGACCCCCTCAGGGAGGCCGAGCACCCGGGAAACCTGGGCATCGTCGAAGGCACCCACGAAGCAAGCACCCAACCCCTCGTTCGCCACCGAGAGCAGGAGGATCATGCAGACACAGGACGCATCGATGACGCTGTAGAACTCGTAGCCCCGACGCCCATACCTAGCCGCCGAGCGCCCGGCGTCCGCGCAGACCACCACGACCAGAGGAGCCTCCGCCACGAACGACTGGTCGTTGGCCGCGACGGCGAGCCTGCGCTTCAACCCCTCGTCCCTAACGACGACGAACTCCTGAGGCTGCTTGTTGCCAGCGGTCGGGGCCCGATGAGCGTTGTGCAGCAACCTCCACACAACATCCTCAGGGACCGGTTCCCTCCTATACCGTCGAATAGAACGCCTCCTCCGCACCACATCATCAAAATCCATCTCTCCCATACCCTCCTCTTCTCGCCTGAAGTATGATCCAAGGCTCACGAATTTAGCCTCAAACAAGAGCAGCCACCACGCACGACGCAAATGAGGCCGTCCTCAGCCGACATGAGCCCGAGGGATGGAAGAACGCCCTCCGATAGACACGCAGACAGCCTGCCTTTGTGAACTTCCCTCAGGCAACCACTCCGGACAGGAAAGCCAGGACTCTTACAGAAGCGTCCACAGAAACGTCCTCATCCATGAAACTCGAAACAGCCCCCCCAGCCTCCCTTCAACCGGACAACTCTGGAGAGCTACCCCTCACCCTGACCGTCAAAATTTTTTTTCCTGTTCACACACACGCCCAGAGGGACCACTCCCCAGACTTGGATCCACCGCCTGTTTCTCCACGTGATCCCTGAGTCCCCCTCCTTCCTCAGTGAGAGCGTCAGGGCCAACGGCGAGACCCTGAAGCCAGAGTCGCCGAGAGAACGTTAGGCCTCCACCCACAAGCTTTTAGGCTTGTTTGACAAGTAACCTCATGGTGCAATGTATGACAAACGTCACCATCAGAGACGTAGACGATAGGGTCTACAGGGAGTTCAAGGCCGAAGCGATAAGGCGAGGCCTCCGACTAGGAGCAGCGATGAGTGTAGCCCTCCGCCAATGGGCGGAGACCCAACGAGCAGAGAAAACCCCCCGCAAGAGCCTCCCAGACTTCGAGCCGTGGGACTGGGGGGAAGGCACCGAGAGAACCAGCGAGGAAATAGACGAAATCCTCTACGGATCGAAGCCTTGATCTTCCTCGACACCTCCTTCCTCGCCGCCTACTTCAACGCCACAGACATCCACCACGAGGAAGCCTCCGAAACCGCGAAACAGATCGCCGAGGGCAGAC
>JAUWBL010000195.1 GCA_030601715.1 Candidatus Geothermarchaeota archaeon
GGCTAAAGGAAAAGTATTTGACAGTATGATCCACCGGCTCGTGCCTAAGCACGAGATCTTGAGCGAAGCAGAAGCCAAGAGTGTGGTCGAAAAGTACGGAGGAAGTGTTTCCCTTTTCCCCTATATCAAAGATTCTGACCCCGTCTGCAAGGAGTTGGAGGCTAAGGCAGGCGACCTCATGAAGATAACCAGAGACAGCCGTACCAGCCGAAAATCGTACTACTACAGGTTGGTGATTGAGGGCTAGATGGAACACACAATGCTAAGAAAGCAGATAGACTTTGATGTCTGGCCTGTGGTGGAAGCCCTCTTCAAGGAGAAGGGGCTCGCTCGACAGCACCTGGACTCCTATGACACCTTCGTCCAGAGGGGTCTGCAGAATATCATTGATGATTTCGGAGACTTTAGCATCCACACTCCGAACGGGATATTCAGGATCGACTTCGGCAAGATCAGGTTGGAGACACCTAGGGTCGTCGAGCATGATGGAACGCCCATCGAACATGTTCATCCCTCTATGTGCCGCCTGAGGGGCTTCACGTACGCTGCTCCCATGAGGCTGGAGATAGACGTCTACAGAGACAACCAGCACATTGACACTAGAGAAGTGTACATCGGAGATATTCCCGTCATGCTGAAATCCGGCATCTGCACCCTGTCGAACATGTCGAGGAAAGAGCTGATAGACGCGGGAGAAGACCCTGACGATCCGGGAGGGTACTTCATCATCAACGGTTCGGAGAGAGCGATAGTCAGCTTAGAGGATCTCGCCTCGAACGGCATACTGACAAGTATAGACAGGAGCACCCGTATCTCCAAATACATCGCTAAGATCCTGTCTGTGAAGGGCATCCTCAGAACACAGGTGACGGCCACCCTGAAGAAGGGTGAGGTGAAGGTTCAGATTCCTTGGGTGAGCGCTGCCATCCCGCTCCTTGTCATCATGAGGGCTCTCGGCTTCGAAACTGACAAGGAGATAGCAGATGCTGTTTCTAGGGATGACAGAATGCTTGCACCCATGTCTCCAACGTTCGAAAAAGCAGCTGAGATCCTGACCGAAGAAGAGGCCGTCACGTATATAGGAAACAGAGCCGCGTTCGGCGTGTCAAAGGAGTTCCGTGACACCAGGGTTCAGTACATTTTAGATCGGTACCTGTTTCCCCACGTCGGGACTGACCGAGAAGATAGGAGAAGGAAAGGATACTTCCTCGCAGAGGTCGTCCGGAGAGTCGCCGCGCTGAGCCTTGACCTACGAAAGCCTGACGACAGGGACCACTACGCAAACAAGAGGTTGCGGCTGGCGGGTCCGTTGCTGTCCCAGGTTTTTGCTAGAGCGTTCAAGAAACTGCTGAGGGATCTCAAGTACCAGCTCGAAAGGAAGTATGTAGCCAAGATGCAGATAGCCATCGAGGCCGTCGTGAGACCTAGCTATGTAACATCTCGGCTCTACAAGGCACTGGCGACAGGGACCTGGAGTATACGGACGACAGGAGTAACGCAGCTTCTCGATCGGACGAACTTCCTTTCCACACTGAGCCATTTGAGAAGACTTCAGTCGCCTTTGACGAGAACTAGACCTCAGTTCGAGGCTCGTGAACTCCACTCTTCCCACCTGGGCAGAGTGTGTCCAGTAGAGAGCCCAGAGGGACAGAACATCGGTCTGGTCAAGAACCTCGCTCTGTGCGCCATAGTGTCGAAGGACATGTCCCCCGACCTGGTACAGGAGGTTCTGCTCAGCCTGGGCATGGTGGACATCATGGAAGTAGAAGATGAACTCTGGAGGGACGGCAGCAAGGTCTTCTTGAACGGGAACTTCGTCGGCTTCGTGCGGGAGCCAACTGCATTCGTTGAGGAGCTCAGAAAGTTGCGACGCCGTGGGATGGTGCAGGAAGATGTCGGAATACGGTATGTTAAGCCAGAGTACGACGGCGCTTACGGAGAACTGTACGTCGATTGTGACGCAGGAAGGATCATGCGACCCTTGATCGTTGTAAGGGACGGAAAGCCGCTGCTGACAGAAAAGCATCTGGAAGCGTTGAGGGAGGGCGTAATAGGTTGGAACGAGTTGGTCAAGCAGGGAATCATTGAACTCGTCGACTCAAACGAAGAGCACAACATCCTCTCCAGCTTCAGCCCTGGAGAGCTATCTGAACGCCACACCCATACGGAGATAGCTCCCTACCTGCTATTCGGCGCCGCTGGCTCATTCATACCCTACGCTGAACACAACCAGTCTCCAAGGAATTCATATGAGGCAGCCATGGCGAAGCAGGCCCTAGGAGTTCCCTACGTCAATCTGTCCCTCAGGGTTGACTCTCGAAGCCACTTGATGGTCTACCCCCAGAAGCCTGCAGTGCAATCGAGGATGACCGAAGTTCTAGGGTTGAATGACCGGCCCATAGGGCAGAACTTCATCGTCGCCGTGATGGCCATGGAGAGCTACAACCAGGAGGACGCTGTCGTTGTCTGCAAATCCTCGGTTGAACGTGGCTTGGCGCACTCCATTTTTTACCAAACGTATTCGGCCGAGGCGCGCCGGTATGTCGGTGGAACTAAGGACAAGTTCGAGATCCCGAACTCGGATGTGAAGGACTACGCGGGTGAGGGAGCATACAGACTGCTTCAGGAAGATGGCGTCATTGCAAAGGAGTCCGAAGTTACAAGGGGAGACGTACTGATAGGACGGACCAGCCCCCCGAGGTTTCAGGAGGAATTCAGACAGATGGCTTTTGGTGCCGTTGAGAGAAGAGATTCCTCTATTCATCTGAG
>JAUWBL010000084.1 GCA_030601715.1 Candidatus Geothermarchaeota archaeon
CCGCGGACCACGTCTTGGAGGTGTCGACACGCTCTTCTGTAAGGCTGGCGCCCCGGGCTCAGTCCTCCCGCCTGGGCGCAACCAGATCAAGGATAGCCCCTAAGAACCGTCGCGTAGCTTTGACTTACATGGAGTTTCAAACGGTGGTTTACCGACGGAGAATGGTGAGAAGCTTCCAAGACGAGCAGATACCCAAGAAAGTCCTGGACAGAATCCTACAGAACGCCCTCCACGCTCCTTCGGCCGGATTCTCTCAAGGGTGGGGATTCCTAGTCATCGAGGATCCGGAACAGAGACTGAGGTACTTCGATCTGTTCTCCTCGGAGGAGCAGCGCAGAACCGGAAGATGGCCGAAGCTGTACAACGCTCCTGTCTTGATAGCGGTGTGTTCTAGCAAGAAGCAGTATCTGGACCGCTACGCCGAGCCGGACAAGGGCTGGACGGATAGAGATAGGAGCAGATGGCCAGCCCCGTTTTGGCACATCGACGCAGGCTTCGCGGCGATGCTCATCTTGCTGACGGCCGTCGACCAAGGACTGGGTGCGGTGTTTACAGGGATCCGCGACCCGGAGAGATTCAAGGCGGCTTTCCGAATCCCTGAAGAGTACACTCCGATAGGGATGATATATCTCGGGTACCCGGCTCCAGACAAACCGTCACCCTCCCTGAAGCGGGGACGCAAGCCGGTGGAGCAGGTTGCCAATCTGAACCAATGGGGGAACAGATACGGTTTGGGTTCTGCTCCCGATAAGAGATAGTTGGGATCCAGAGCTTCGTTCCGCTTCGACGATCGCTGAACGTGGAGCAGATCAGGGAGGAGGATTCCAGCCCACGGCACCTTCGTCTTGTTCCCCCTGTACTTCGTTAGGGAAGCTAGGAGCCAAGTGAGGATCTGGAGATACGACTCCGGTCTGGCTCCGACCGCTCGTTAGATCCGTGGAGGGCGGATCGGGTCACTATTGGGCATCACTATGCCAATACAAGTAGGTGAAGGGCGTAGAGGGCTGACACGTAAGGGACAGCGTCGTCGGTGATACCTCTCCCCGGTTTATAACCATCGTAGGGCTATGCTTCAATCTGTGACTCCTAGGACGTATCGCTGGGGTGAGATGGCCGGGAAGGATGTCCTTGACTCGAAGGCTGCGAAGATAGGCGTTGTCAAGGATCTCAGCCTGGACGAGGGCGGCAACGTCTACCTTGTGGTTGAGGGCGAGAAGGGAAAGGAGAGATCCATCCCCTTTGGTCACGTCGCGCGAATAGGTGACGTTGTGCTCTTGAGACCGCCTCTCGGAGAACCTGACGAGGAGGACAAGAAGGAAGAGGTCCCGGAACCGACACCAACACCTCCAATCGAGACGGGCCTGGCCTGCCCAAGCTGCGGACACGAGAACAGACCGGGAACCAACTTCTGCGTCAAATGCGGCACGAAGATGACCGAGTGACTGAGGCTATCGGTCTGCTCGATCAGCCAGACGCGAGGTGAAAGACACCTGAGGTTCCACCTGAATCTGGCCGTTCTGCTTCTATCCTTGCTTGCGCTGTCACACCTCGTAGGAGCCGCACTGGCTCAAGCCGATTCTGACGGCGATGGGATCTCGGATAGCGAAGAGTTGCTGTTGGCCGAGACCTACGCTCCCAGCCTCCGGTTCACCACGGGCGAGGAGTTCTTCCCGGTGGAGGTCGAGTACTTCCTCGCTAGCGCTGAACTGTACTTGAAGGATGGGGACGGCAACATCCTAGTAGACCCGAACCCCACGATCTATAGCCTGCCGGATACCACAGGCGACTTCTTCCTGGCCAGCACGCTCAGGACATACGAGGAGGCAAGGGCCGACTACGCCGCGAACAGGGACACTCTGGGCTACAAGGCTTACGCCCGGGTCGTCCAAGAGGCCGGAAACGTGGCGGTTCAGTACTGGTTCTTCTACGCGTACAACCTGGGCACCCTCAACGAGCATGAGGGCGACTGGGAGATGATCGAGATCCTGCTTGATTCAGCGGGGACGCCTGCATTCGCCGTCTACTCTCAGCACCACGCCGGCGAGAGAACCCTCTGGGAGAACGTCGAGAGGATCGACGAAACACATCTGGTGGTATATGTGGCGTTGGGTTCGCACGCCAACTACTTCAGACCCTATCAGGGGAAGCTGGGGCTCGAAGGCGACAGCGTGGACGGAGCGGGTTTCTCGCTTCAACATTCGGCTCTGGAGCTCGAGGTCTTGGGAGAGCTCGGCGTAGACAGGCATCCAGAATCCCAGGGCTGGCTCGAATTCGGAGGAAGGTGGGGCAACTGGCAGGAGTATGCAGACGCGGCTAGAGGCCTCGCCGGACCCTTCGGTCCCGCGCACGGAGCAAACGCTCAGAAGTGGGTGACTCCGGCTGGCTGGGGGATGAGCGTCAGGTATGTGGACTCGACCTGGTTCACTCTGAGTCTGCTGGCGGCCAACTCCCTCTACATCTTCGTTGCCCTCGTGGGGGCTCTCGTTTTCTTCAAGGCAAGAAGGATCATCGGTCTGTTTCGCAGAGGAGGTCTCCGAGTAGGCCGCTTGGTCAGAGGTCGGTCGGGAGCGGGGATCGTCTTGGCTCTGATTGCCCTGATACTGTACGGTGCGGCGATCTTCAGCCCTTGGTACGCGGTGGCTGGGGACATAAGGACACAGGTGGTCGCCACCGAAGGAACAGTCAACATCCTTCGAGTGGATGGGATAGGCGGTGTCCAAGTCAACACCCTGAGAGGCGAGCAAGGCCTAACTCCGATCTTCACCTTCTCGATTCCCTTCGGCGTCCTCTTAGCGGCGAGCATCCTCTTCTTGGCACTGGATGTGATGGGGGCAGACGAGGCCGGTTCCCTACGAGGCAAGTTCCTCCGCAGCGGAGTAATGAACTTAGTCCTCGTCGCCGCGATAATCATCTTCGTGAGTGTCTTTGCGTCCCAGCTGCCCCAGCTCGCAAGCGCGTTGGGTCAGGAGACGGTTCCCGAAGAAGTGGTTGAGATCGCTTCTGCCATCTCAAGCTCCCCGGTTGCCGGTTCGTACACGGCTGACATCGGCCCCTACGATTCGGTCGCTCTGACCTGGGGCTTGGAGACGGGCGTGTATCTCTTCTTGGGTTCGGCGACCCTCAAGATACTAGGAGGGCTACTCGTCAGGAAAGAGGCTGCCCCTGTCAGACGTGCCTTCTGTTCCAACTGTGGGTCCCCCGTGAAAGCTGGCCAAGACTTCTGCGGCAACTGCGGAGAGAGGTTTCCCTAGTCGGGGAGATTCCGCCGCCCCTATATCTCGGAGACCTTGGCTTCCCCAGTGAGTTCGGCACTACACCGAGTGCAGAACTGAAGCCGCGGTTCAACCATCTCTTGGTTCGGATTGAAAGGGATTAAATAGGCAATGCGGCAATCCGATTGCGGCCGTGTAGAGCTGGAGACCGTTGTTCTGTTCAAAATGCGGAAGGCAGGCTGACCCGGGGCATAGGTTCTGCCAGGGTTGTGGGGCGGCATTGCCCGTTGCTGGGGTCTCTGAGGAGCCCCGCGCGGAGCCAGTGACTCGAAGTCTGGGTCACGCCATTCGGTCGAAGGTTGGAGCCATAGGAACTATTCCGGCGTTTCCGCAGCTCCTTCCTAGGATCGCTGGAGGGGCTGTGATCTTGGTCTCGGTGTTTCTGCCCTATGGGCAGCTGAGCTCCGTTTCCCTTTGGGGCCTCGTGAGTCCGATCCTGTTTGGTATACAGGGTTTGGGGGATATGATCCCCGTCAGCTTCTTCGTCATGGTTGTAGGCTTTGCCCTTCTCCTGATGGGGGGCCTCGTCGCTCTTTTTAGGCATCTCTTCGGAGGGATGCTCGCCGTGATTGGCATCTACTTCCTGAGCCTTCCCCTCTACGATGCTTTGGAAGGATTCGACTGGCTGGGCGTGATGGGACTCGGCTATTATGGGGCGTGGGCCGGCGCCGTTATATGCTTTGCTTACCGGTTCCTCGTGTGGAGACGCAGACGTGCTAAGCTAGTGCCCGAAGAGCTGGAGCTACCCCCGCCACCCCCACCCCCTTACACCGATCACTCACCCGCAGGAGACGCCACTCAACGTCCTCCAACGGGGCTAAGCTCAGATCTCAGAGAGTGGGGGTGTCAGGAGCTATGAGAAGACTTGGCATTAACCGTGTCAAGGTGTTGTTGGTGGGTCTTGTCGTTATGCTTTCACCGCTCGCGCTGGAGACGCAACCGGTTGGTGGTGCAGGACAACTTTGGTGGACGAATACTCACTGGCCCGGCCCTGAGGTGGAGGCTGGACAATTGGTTACGGTGAGGGTCTCTGTCTACATAAAACCCAGCATCTTGATTGTCTCGCCTAGCTCTTTCCTCACAGTAACTTCGATGACCCTTCATGCCTTTGGGAAGAGTTATCCAGGCCCGTCTGGTGTCACAGTTGAAGTCGCGCGTGATTTCGACATACCAGTTCAAGTTCCCTCTGATGCCGAACCTGGAGATAGCTTTTCTCTTAGAACTGTTGTGGCTGGGGGGCTCACTGTGGTCAAACCGGAAGGCGGGAAGATCACTAAGATCTATAACCCCGTATTCGAGAGGAGCAGTACCGCGACAATCCGGATCAAAAGAGAGAAAAAAGTAGAAGCAGAAGAGCTTCACCTTACACTCGCAGCTTCGTTTCCAGCCACGGTCCATCCGGGTGAAACAATGACTGGAAGGGGCACAATAAGTAGCAGCACAGTTCTCCCCATGCGGTTTGTTATAGTCAGTTCAACGTTTTCTATTCCACGCTTGGGGATATCTAAGCCGACACTGAGTGCAGGAACATCTTTTACTGGCAGTGAGAGCTTCACTGTGACAGCAACCATACCTGAAGGCACAACACCCGGTGCGTACCCCTGGACCGTTCACATTACAGCAGAACGGGAAATCTTACTCTACATCCTTTGGGAAGAGATTGAAATACCAAAGCTCGGACAAGAATCGGTGAGTGTGTCCGGCAGCTTCGAGGTTGTGAAGCCGTTCCCTGAGGATGATGAGGAGGAGTGGATTGAGGAGTGGGTGTTTGGGTTTTGCGTGGTTGCCACGGCCGCCTTTGGCTCCCCCATGCACCCCCACGTCGAGGCCATGAGAACCTTCAGAGACGAAATGGTGATGACCACCTACACCGGCAGCAACTTCATCCAAGCCTTCAACGCCTGGTACTACAGATGGAGCCCGCCTGTCGCCAAAGCGATAAGTAGCGACGAGACCCTACGCCAAGCAGCAAGGCTTGTTCTCTACCCCCTAGTGGGCGCCACCCAGGCAGCGGAAGGAACCTATAGTTTACTCTCATTCAACGGGGAGCTGGCTGCCGCCTCCTCAATCCTCATCGCCGCTGCTATATGCGGCGTGGCTTACGTAGCACCTCTCATTCTAGCCCTAGCCCTTACACTCAGAAAGATGGGGTTGAGAAAGAAGCCCAAGGCTTGGATGCATAGAAGGCATCTGCTGTTGCCTTCTCTTCTGTCAGCTTCAGCCCTGACCCTTATGGGGGGAGCCATCGAGTCAGCGAAGCTGAACACCTTGGGAATGACAGCTCTGGCCGTAACCGTAACCCTGTCAGCTGCCTTCCTGAC
>JAUWBL010000207.1 GCA_030601715.1 Candidatus Geothermarchaeota archaeon
GACGACCCTGTTCATTGATGAGGGAATTCGAACTTGGAGCAAATGAGCCCTTTCGGAGCCAGCCCTTATCTATGCCCTGAGAGTGCTCCACCTGAGATTCTTTGGGAGCCGGGTCAAGTTCGCGTACCCCGCTTCCTTCACGGCTATGTTGTCCTCGATCCTCACGCCAAACTTTCCCGGCAAATAGATCCCCGGCTCCACGGTAAACACCATCCCCGGTCGGAGCTGCTCTGAGTTGCCATTTCTGATGTAGGGAGGCTCGTGGACCTCCAATCCCAAGCCGTGGCCTGTTCGGTGGATGAAGTATTCGCCGAAGCCGCCCTCGTCGATGACTCTTCGGGCCGCTCGGTCCACCTCTTGGGCCGGGATTCCTTCCTGGATGCATTCGACGGCCCGGGTCTGGGCTGTCAGAACCAAGCGGTAAATCTTCCTTTGTCTGTCTGTGGGCTCTCCGAGAAAGAAGGTCCTGGTGATGTCAGCGTGATAACCCTCGACAGTTGCACCTGCGTCCACCACGACCGCGTCTCCTTTCTCTATCGTCTTAGAGGTGGCCTCCGCGTGGGGCATCGCGGAGTTGGCTCCCGACTGGACAACACAGAAAGCTGTCTCTTCGGCGCCAGCTCGAATGATGTTCCTCTCGACCTCGAACATGGTTTCCGTCTCTGTCACGCCGGGTCTGACGAAATCTTTGGCGGCAACTATCCCCTTCTCAACGGCGGCTGACGCCCGTCTGATGAGGTTGAGTTCGTCGGCATCTTTGACAACACGCATGCCCAGAATGCTATCCGACACATTAGTGAGGGTGAGGCCTGGAGCGACATCCCTTAGAAGCTCGGATATCCAAAGCGGAAACTCCCTCTCGACCCCATGGGAGCCGATTGTGGTCGTCAGGTCTCCCAGTGCCTCTTCTAGGGCCTCCTTGGGTCCGGCTTCGTCGGAGTAGTGAAAGACTTGGCGAGCAGCCGAGAGGCTCTTTGCCTTCTCATAGTCTAGAGTGGGAACCACCAAGCTTCGGGTAGGGAGCACAGCCAGGGTCAGTCTCTCCCAGGACTTTGTGTGGAAGCCCAAGAAGTATCGCATGTTGGGGCCGGGCATGAGGAGGACTCCCTCGATCCTCCTCTTGGTGAGAGAGCGGGTGAGGTCCTGCACCCTCGACGAATAGATCTTACCGGATCTCATCGCAGAGCTTTTGTTCAGCTAGCTTTCATGTCTGAGGTATCCAGTCATCTTCTTGGAGCCGCAGGCGCCACCCTCTACATGACCAACAACAGTACTAGCAGAGTCCGATAATATGACATGTATCGTCCTTGGTGAGCAGGAAACGAGGATAGGGTCTTCGCTATCGTCTTCTTCCTCGTGGTTCCCTCAGGACGGCTCCTCGGTTGAAGATCTACGATTGGGTCGTGTATCTCCTGACCATCTCATCGGCGAACTCTTCTATCATCTTGTCAAGAAAACGTACGAACTCCTCCTCTGAAGCCATCACTCGGAACTTGTTCTTGTCTATATCTTCCTTGGCCCTTTCAATGTAGGGATCTCGTTCGATGCACTCAACGTGATCGAAGATATCGGCTAGACGGCTGACTCCGTCTATCAGTCTGAGCGGCCCGTAGATGTGGGGTTCGTCAACACACCCCCTTGCGGCAGTCAGAAGGAACGTTGCCAGCTCGAAGACGAACTTTCTTCCCGTATCCTCATCTTTCACCCTGTTTCCACCTCCGTCCGTACTCGTTCAGCCATACGGTCTTGGCTCCTTTCCTTTGGCGAAGAGGCGGTGGCTCATCCTCGGCCGGGTAACCCACGGACACGATGAGCTCGGTCCTACATGCCTCCGGAAGTTTCAGGATGCGCCGAAGCGCTGTGTCGGAATAGGACTTGATAAAGCAGGCGCCAAGTCCCAAGGCGTAGGCAGCCAAGACTATATTCTCTGCTGCTGCACCCGCGTCATACAACGATATCACGTCTCTCCCGAGCCTCCCCAGCCCCCTTTCGGCCACTTCCAAGTCTGTGTAGATCACGATGGCGGTTGATGTGTCTCCGAAGTAGCCAGGCGAAACGAGCTTAGCCATTTCCAGCACCTTCGGATCGGTCACGACAACCATCTTCCTGTAGGGGGTATTTCCCCCCGTGGGGGCCCTCTGACCCGCGTAGACCAGTTTGTCGAGAAGCTCACGGGGCACGGGTTTCGGGTCGAAATGGCGGCAGGCATGCCTTCTCTTCAGTGCTTCAAAGAGCTCCATCTTATTACCTCTCGATCTATTGGGCTAGCGGACGAGTTTTCCCCTTTGTATCAGGGCCGTACCGTCCAACACAAGATCAGGTTCTGGGATCACGAAGTCTTGGTGCAGATCAGCGGTGACTTCTCCTCCCATGTGGGAGTTATCTCCTATGGCCACGTGAACTGTTCCTCGGATTTTCTCCGCCTCAAGGACATTGTCGGGTCTCTTCGCATTGGGGTTTGTCCCGACGCCCAGCTCAGCCAAGTTGCGACGGGAGATGTAGGGCTCCTCATCCTTGGCAAAGTCGAGGAGCCTCCGGAACTCGTCTCCAACCTTACCCCCTCCCAGAACGTTCACGACCTTTCCCTCTTCAAACTGGATGGTCATGTTCTCTTGGAG
>JAUWBL010000015.1 GCA_030601715.1 Candidatus Geothermarchaeota archaeon
ATCATCGAAAGATAGGGGTTATCTGCAGCCATGGTCGTAGACGATCTCGCATAGGGACAGTACTTGTAAAGGATCGTCTCGCATCTCATAGGGTGTCCTGTCGATGAGGGGTGTGGGTGTTGTTCAGCGAGGTAGAGAAGGAGTTCCTGCTCAAGCATAGGATCTGCCGGTTGGCCACGGTCTCAGCCGGGGGACAGCCCCACAACGTGCCCGTCGGGTACGCCTTCGATGGTGAGCGGTTCTATGTCACAACGGACTACGGGACGAGGAAGCTGAAGAATCTGCGGCAGAACCGGAGGGTGGCTCTGTTGGTGGACATACCCAAGAAGCCCAGACGGGCTGTGATGGTGCAGGGGTCGGTGGACCTGCTGGAGTCGGGAGCAGAATTCGAAGAGGCTGCTGGGTTTGTGGCGGAGCAGCGGGGTTGGAGGAGGTGGAGGGAGGGAGAGCAGGTGGTCCTCAAGATCACCCCAGCAAAGAAATCGAGTTGGGGACTGGAGGGCTAGACCTCCCCTCGTTCCGTTCTACAAGATTCACAGGGTGTCTAGGGGTGAAAACTTCGTGAGCGGCGCCGTCCTTGAGAGGATAGCTGATGATGTGAGGGCGTGCACTCTCTGCCCCTTGGCTGAGGGGAGAACCAACGCCGTCCCCGGCGAGGGATCCTACACGTCGAGCCTCGTTTTTGTCGGGGAGGGGCCGGGGGCAGAGGAGGACGCCCGAGGCCGGCCCTTCGTGGGACGGGCGGGCAGGCTCTTGGACGAGGCTCTGGAGTCCGCCGGGTTGGGGAGAGAGAGTGTCTACATTACAAATGTGGTGAAGTGTCGGCCTCCCGGCAACCGGCCTCCGCGAGTGGGGGAGCGCAGGGCGTGCGTCGAAGCCCATCTTCGTCGTCAGCTCGAGGTCTTGAAGCCTCGGGTGGTCTGCCTTCTCGGGAGCACGGCGGTGCAGGCCCTGCTGGGGAGGAGGCCCCTCAAGGATGTGGTGGGTAGGACCGTAGAGGAGGGTGGCCGAGTCTTCTTCTCCATGTATCATCCAGCGGCTGCCCTCTACAACCCCGCGCTCAAGGAGACGATCCACGCTCACATGGGGCGCCTCGTTGAGATCCTACGGGACCCTCCAGCGTCTGTGTCTGTGAGAACTTCGGAGGCGGGACTCGACCGCTTTGTCTGAGTGTTCTCGTCTTCTCTCTGTCGCCACGGATCTGTGAGTATGTGGATCAAAGCCTGACTGTAGGAGGGGAGGAGTAGCTCTCTCTAAGCTGCTTCCGTTGACAGGAGGCCGGAGTAAAAGTATCTGCTTAGGCCCTGAATTTGGCTTTGCGGTTAAGGCTCGGTGGGGGACGTCTCAGGATGCGACCCTGATTCGACCACCTTCGGTCTGGCGACGTAAGAAATCGCAACGCGTTTCTGAGAGCGCTGAGCTTCTGTTTCTGCCATGTCTCTCAAAGACGGGCTGTGGGCGTTTCTGGCTGGAGTGCCCACCTACAGGGAGCTGATGCTGACCGTAGCCCTCCTCCTCGCTGCCTTTGGTGGCTTCCTCCCGCTCGGAGACGACGCAGACATACCCCTACGTCATTGAAGGCGCGCCCTAGTGGCTAGCCTCTCCCCTTCTTTTTTTGGTTCTATGACTGTCTAGGAGGTTCGGCGACCACCTTCTGTAATGCCCGTCGGGAATCGAATCCCCAGACGCCGTCCTCCCCGATCATCTCGTAGGGGATGGTGTAACCCTTGGAGTGGGCGAGGCTGACAAGCTCAAAGGAGTACTTCTCTCGCAGGCCAGCCATCCTCTCGGAGACAAACTCGAACATTTTGGTGACCTGGGAGGTTGGAACCCGGGTATAGGCCACGTACTGTCGATCCTCTTCGCCATATCCGTCCATCCACGTGAAGGGCACGCGGTGGAAGAGGTTCTCCGCTGCGACCAGCTCGTCGGTGCTGAGACCCTGGAGGAGGTGAAGGACACCCGTCACCTCTCCGGACCTGTAGGCCGGGGTTGGGTACACGATGTATTTCTTTATCAGACCTTGGCCGACGACGTGCTCGGTGTAATGGTAGTAGATGGTTCTGTATGTCAGGTTCAGCTTCCGAGCCAACTCGCTTAACCTCTGGGTGGCGTCGAGCTCCAACTCCTTGATGATTAGAAGATCCATGCTGTCCGGCGAGAAGGCCCGTTTGGGCTCAGCTGGGGGTTCCTCGACATGGACCTTTCTCTTGTCTAGGCTTCCCCAGTCGACCTCCCACCTCCCACGTTTGAAGTTGTAGTCATTCTCATCCAAGGATCGGAGTCGGAACCAGTCCATCCCGTATGACCTGAAGCTTCGGAGGAAGCCGGACTCCACGAGCTGCTCCAAGAACTCCCGGTATCGGTTTTGCAGCCGCGGCGGAACGGCCACTAGCGCGTAGTAGTCTCCGCGGGGAAGGGTCTTTCCGTACCATTCGAGGTAGGCCGTTGCAGCCATTCTCCGTAGAGCCCCTTCTGGGTCTTGGAGGCTAGGATCGAAGCTGAGAGACAAGAGGTGTCTTTTCAGGCCGAGGCGGGGGTGGCTCACGCTGGCGAGGAATCTGATGCCTCGGCGGACCAGGAGGTTTCTTATGGAATAGCGGACGGTGGTGGGGGGGATGCCGGTGTACCGGGCGATGAGGGAAGCATTCCTGGGTCCAACCTCCTTGGCATACTTCACGATGTTCTTGAGGTTGCTCTCAGTGTGGAGGGCATTCATGGCAATAACTTCGTCGTCTCACTAAATATATTCTTGCCCGGCTGGAAAGCTCGACCGGCTGTGACTTATGTATCTCCGGCTGGGGCGGAGTGCGTTCACTCCCTCCTGTACGGTCTGCCTATGGCTCGCGGAAACCTTCTTCCGCCGAGCACTAGGACGAGGGCCACGATGGTGACGAGGTAGGGGGTCATCTGGACGAAGTAGAAGGGGACGAGGTCCTTGATGCCGGGGGTAACCACGATGGTAAAGGCCAGGGCCTCGGAGAACCCAAAGAGGAAGGCGCCTGCCAGAGCCAAGAGTGGATTCAGGCCTGCGAAGACCACCGCCGCGAGGGCTATGTACCCCCTCCCAGCCGCCATCTCCTTCGTGAGGCCGCCGAACCAGCCCAGCGGCATGAACGCTCCACCCAGGCCAGCCAACGCTCCACCCAAGGTGCTGGTCAAGATCCTGACTCTAGCCACGCTTACGCCCGCGACATCCACCGCCTCGGGCCTCTCTCCGACGGCCCTTATCCTGAGGCCCAGCAGCGTCCTGTGCAGGAGGACATACGCTAGGATCGCCGCGCCGATGGCGAGAAGCGTGACGGGACTCATGCTGAAGAGTCCTTGGGGTGTGTCCAGCCTTACGCGGGGTACCATGAGCTCCCTAGGGAAGATGTGAATCCCGGGAAAGGCCCAGATGGCCATTAGGAGGAATGGAACCAGCCCGATGGCGAGCAGGTTTATTCCCATCCCAGCGATGATCTGGTCGGCCTTCCCGTAGACCGACATGACGCCTAGGAAGAACCCGATGAGGGCCCCCGTCAGGGACCCGAACACAAGCCCAAGGACTCCGCTCTGAAAGATCTCAGCCCAGTAGACGCCGGATAAGGCTGCAATGAGGAAGATCCCTTCTAGACCGATGTTGATCACACCGGCCTTCTCGTTTATGCACTCCCCCGTTGCGGCGAGAGTCAACGGCGTCATTGCGATCAGGGTTGTCTCAAGAAGCCTCATCGATCCAACGCCCGTCTGCCACAGAAAATATATGGACGCTGCCAACAACCCCAGCCCTCCGAACAGGTACAAACGCTTCCTGCCGGAGACGAGGTCGCGAAGCCTCATTCCTTCACAGCCCTCACACGCTTCACGATTCGAAGTATCTCGGGTAAAGCGAGGGCGATGACGATGATGCCGTTGATGGCTCCCACCATCTCGGCTGAAACGCCCACCTCATACTCCATGAACCTGCCTCCGTGGGCGAGTCCTCCGAAGAACACGGCGGCGAAGATCGCCCCTATGGGGTGATTCCTTCCGATTAGGGCGACCCCAATCCCTTGGAACCCCAGATTCAGGAGGTTGCCCAAGGTCGCATATACCGTCCAAGACGGAGGTCTGCCTAGTATCTGGCTTCCCCCGGCGAGGCCGGCTGCGAGACCCCCGATGAGGAAGGTGAGGAGTATGACGCGTCGGAAACTCACTCCTGCATAGCGAGCTGCATCGGGGTTGTCTCCGGCCAGCCTCAACTCGTAGCCGAGTCCTGTGTGCCAGAGCAGAAAGTAGATTGCTACACAGAAGGCGATGACTACGAAGATCACGCCCGTCAAGGATCCTCCCAGGACGGGGTAGCGCGCGGTTATCATCGCCGGTGTGGCCCGCTCGGCCCTGCCCGGATCCGTAATGTGGAAACGGATCAGATACAACACGAACCAAAACGCTATCCAGTTGAACATGATGGTGGACACCACCTCGTGCACCCCCCTCCACATCTTGAGCAAGGCGGCTGGGAGAGCCCAGAGGCCTCCCACAAGCATCGCTGCTGCCGTGGCGGCTACCAGATGAAGGCCGGGAGGCAGGGATACCATGCCGCCTACCGCGATCGCTCCAGCCGCACCCATGTACATATGGCCCTCGGCGCATATGTTGAAGAGACCAGCACTCATGCCCACGGCGAACGTTATCGCTGTGACCATCAAGGGGGTCGAGAAGGCCAGCGACTCCATCCACGCCTCTGGACTGCCATACGACCCCCGAAACAAGGCAACGTATCCCCTGACGGGGTCGAACCCGAAAGAGAGCATGAGGAGAGCTCCCACAAAGAGACCCACCGCTATCGCTACGACGGGCGGTGCCACGGAACGAAGCGTTGACCACAGACGTTCGCTCATGACCCGTCCCAACGAGTTTGCGTAACTTTGGTCCTACGAGGGAATGCAAGAAAAGAGGGCATACGACTCTGAGATAGCCAGTGGAGAAAAAGAAAGAGGGGGGAAGGGCATCAGCCGTAGATGTCTCTGTAGCTGTCTATGTCGCATCCAAAGGAGCATTCGGGAACTTCCGCTGTTCCGTCGGCGATCTCCTGGGCCAGCTCGTCGATCGCATCCCAGATCCAGTCTGGCACTGCGTTCCTCATCGCCTCAACCGCGGCTCTGATCTCAGAGGGAGTGCCGGGAAGAATCGTGGTGCCTGTCAGCTCTTCAGCTCTCGCGCCCATGGCGATGAACTCGTCCAAGTCCGCTAGTGTGCTGACCGATATTCCAGATATGGAGACCCCCGAGACCTCCGTCCCGACTCCGAGGACGACTATGCCTCCGTACTCTTCCACCACGTCCCTGAACGTGCCCTCGATAACCAGCTGAGTGGCGAGGTAGACTCCCCTGTCCACCCTCTTCATCATGCTGGCTACGACGAACCCAGGGTTTATCCAGTCTTGGTTAGCATCCACCCCTATCCAGAAGGGGGGTCCGCTATCCAAGCCCTGCGCTTCAGCCAGTTCGTTGACAGCATCGTTTATTCCCAGGCCGAGGGGGCCCGCGATGTTGTAGACCGCCACGGCTCCTTGCTCGTACATCGGCACCGCCGCCAAGTATCCCTTGGTTATGTCGCTGAAGGTGCCTGTGTATGTGTATAGCACCCTCTCCTTCATGGGTGTTGCTCCTATCCCAGGCGCTGGGGTTCCGTATGTGTCCTCGTACCATTGCATGGCCCAGTTGACGCCCCACTTGTAGCCTATCTCGAACTTCCAGAGAACCGGAATCTCGATCCCGAAGACGCCTCCTATGTAGGGATAGTCGTACTCAGCGGCCAACAGGGCCCCAAGGGCGCCTACCATAGCGCTTCCCTTGTGTTCCTCGTACAGGATGCTCATCACGTTGGGCATGCCGGGGGCGAAGCCATCGATGACGGCGAAATCCTTGTCCGGGAAATCTGTGGCCACTTGGATGATAGCATCCGTCAGCAAGTAGCCTACGCCCACAATCAGAACGACGTCCGGGTCTAGGGCTCCGAGTCTCAGATTGGGGACGTAGTCGTCCTCCGTGGAGCTTATGATCTCGATCATCTCGACGCCGAAGTCTGTCTCAGCCTCCTCTCCACCCTTGAAGGCCATGTCGTTGAAGGACAGATCTCCCCTGCCGCCGACGTCGGAGACCACAGTGATCTTCGGTGGCTTGAGACATCCCCCATATTCAGGCAATCCGGCTACTGTTGGGCAAGCATCGAATTCGTCCGGGACTCCGTCTCCGTCTGTGTCCGGGGGCACCTCCGCCAAGCCATCGTCGTATCCGTCATCGTATCCGTCGTCGTATCCAGCTTCGGGGTCGAAGCCCGAATCGGGGTCCGGGTCTATGTAGTAGCCTCCGACTCCCACGACTATCAGCAGCACCACGAAGATCGCCAGCGCGCTTCTACCTACCGTCATAGACATTTTTCTATCTCCTCAAAGGTTCTTCTTCCTCTCACCTTTACCAACTTCTGTGCGTGCCACTTGGCACAGCTTACAAAGTCCGTTCCTAAGCTTAAGAGGCTTTCCATTCTCTCCTTCCCTCAATCCGGTGGGCGCAACCCACCGGAGAAAAACAAGTAGAAGCCAAGAGCTCTCAGAGGCCGTCTGAACGATCAGAATGGGCGTCTGTTCCCTAGATCTGAGAGCCAGCCATCATTAGGCCTATCTCATCCGGGTTCGTCTCCCTGGCACCCTTGACGTCCACTATCTTCCCTCTGAACATGACCGCTATGCGGTCGCTCATGGCGAATATCTCTTCCAGATCCTCGGAGACCAGCAAGATTGCGGAGCCCTTCCCGCGGAGCCGCGAAAACAGCTCATGGGTGTGTTGGACGGCCTTGAGGTCCAAGCCATAGGTCGGGTGGGCGGCGATGATGAGACGAGGCTCCCTCCAGAGCTCCCTCGCCAGAATGAGGCGCTGTATGTTTCCCCCGGAGAGTATCCTAGCCTCGGTGTCCCAGAGATCAGGCGCCATGATCCCGAATTCTGAGACCATCCGCTGTGCGTGTTGTGAAATCAAGGAACGATCCAAGACTCCTCTCTTCGAGAAGGGAGGCAGCCGATAGTCCCTCATCATAAGGTTCTCGGCAAGGCTCATACCCTCAGCGGTTCCAATCCTCCTGCGCTCCTCTGGAATGTGGCTAACTCCCTGATCGGCGAATGCACGAGGGGAACGACCCGTCATGTCTTCGCCGAAGATCAGGATCCTTCCAGCTTCGACACCCCGCATGCCCGTGATGGCTTCAACCAGCTCCCTCTGACCGTTTCCCGCCACACCAGCGATGCCCAGTATCTCGCCCCCTCTAACTTGGATGGAGACACCATCAACAGCGGGCGAGCCCTCAGCCCCCAAAACATGTAGATCTCTAAGCTCGAGAGCGACCTCACCTTTCTTGGCTCGCCCTCTCTTGGTTGGTGTTATCGCCACATCCCCTATCATCATCCTCACCAGCTCCTCCTTCGTCGTCTGGGAGGTTTGCTTGGTAGCCACCAGTTTGCCGAGCCGTAGAACGCTTACGCGGTCGCTGAGCTCCATGACTTCCTCGAGTTTATGGGTGATGTAGACGATGCCGCGTCCATCGGCGGCCATGGACCGCAGGATAGAGAAGAGTTGCTCCGCCTCTTGGGGAGCCAGTACAGAAGTCGGCTCGTCCAGTATGAGGACATAGGGCTCGTAGTACAGCGTCTTGAGTATCTCCACACGCTGCTGTTCCCCAGCGGAGAGGTCCTCGACCCGCGCCCTCGGATCCACCTCGAGACCATATCTTTGCGACAGTTCTCTGACCCTTCGCTCGACCTTCGACAGGGGGTATGACAGGTCGAACTCGGAGATGCCTAGAGCGATGTTTTCAGCGACGGTGAGGGGTCGAACCAGGGTGGTCTCTTGGTGGGCCATCCCTATGCCGAGCCGGAGGGCGTCCTTGGGGGAGTTTATGGAGACCTGCCTTCCTCGGACATGGATCTGCCCACTAGACGGCATATAGAAACCCGACAGAATGTTCGCCATCACCGTTTTTCCGGCGCCATTCTCGCCAAGCAGGGCGTGTATCTCCCCTGCCCTGACGTCGAAGGTTACGTGATCCAGTATGAGATGGGTCCAGACGCCCGGAAACTCCTTAACAATTCCCTCTGCTCGGAGAAGGACCTCTCCCTTTTCCAGCTTCGTGGGTCGCTGGCCGTTTTCCCGGCTACTTCCTCGGAAGAGAAGCTTTCGCAGAGGATTCACCACAGGTAACCAGAACCTCAGGGAATTCTTAAACCCGCCTATCCACCGCCCTGATTGTTAAGGGCCCCTCATGGAAACGATGTTAGAATGAATCTTCCCAAGCTCTTCCCCACCTCGGTCGTGGGAAGCCTACCCCGACCCGAATGGCTGTTGGAGGCCATCCAGAAACATGAGAGAGGCGAATTGGACGAGGACGAGCTACGGAGCTTCTACGACGATGCAGTCAAGCTGGCCATCAAAGAGCAGGAGAGCGCGGGCATAGACATCGTCAGCGATGGGGAGCAACGGAGGTTCAGCTTCCTCGCCTTCGTAGCTGAGAAGCTATCATCCCTGCAGATGAGGCCCGTGACGGACATGATGAACGAGGAAGCCCAGAAGTGGGTGGACAGGATGAACCTCCCAGTGGATATCATCCAGAATCCGATCATAGTCGGCAAAATCAAGAGAGAGACACCGCTAGCGGTCGACGAGCTCCAGTTCGCAAAACGCTACACCGAGAAACCGATCAAGGTCCCCCTCATAGGCCCCTACACCCTCTGGATCAACTCGTGGAACAGGAAACTCTCTTCCAGCCTGTACCCTCGGCCCGAGGACGCGGTGGACGACGTAGCAAAGCTCCTGAGGGAAGAGATAGTCGCCTTGAGGGAGGCCGGCGCCAGCTTCGTCCAGCTGGACGAGCCCGGCATCGGGAACTTCACCGACTACAGGTACGCCCGCTTCCAGCTGGCGATGCATGAGTGGAGGGTCGACGACCTCAAGGAGCTCCACGGGCTCGCCGTCGACATCATCAATCGGGCTGTTCGCGGAATAGGGGGCATAAGGACGGGGGTGCACGTGTGCCGGGGCAACTGGCCGGCGGAGGAGAGATACCTCTCCGTCGGTGGGTATGCTCCCATGCTTCCCGACATGCTGGATCTCCGAGTGGACCAGCTGGTGTTGGAGCTAGCGACCCCTAGGGCTGGCGGCGTCGAGGTGTTTCAGGACCATCCCACCGACCACGAGATAGGCCTCGGAGTGATAGACGTGAAATCTCCGGAGGTCGAGACCCCAGAAAAGATCGTTGGAATGGTGAAGAAGGCACTCAGGATCTTCGAGCCCGACAAGATCTGGCTGAACCCCGACTGCGGCTTCGCTTCAGGCCGACCATGGCCCGTGGCCACGAGGGAGACGGCCTTCGCGAAACTGCGAGCGCAGACCGAGGCCGCGAAGATGCTACGCGCAGAGTTCAGCTAGACAAAGCTTACGGCTTCAGCCCTGCTCGGGAGAGCACCCTCTCCAACGTCTCACCCGCCTTCTCAACGACAGCTCGCTCGTCCAGGCTTGAGACGATGCGCTCTCGCATCAACATGGTGCCGTCGACTATGACGGTCGTGACATCCCTGCCCGTGGCGGAGTAGACCAGGTTCGAGACAAGATTGGAGGTTTGACCCCAGACGAGGGGCGTCATGTGAGGCTGGACGAGGTCCACCAAGATCAAGTCGGCCTTTTTGCCGACCTCAACTGACCCGATTGAGTCGCCGAACCCCAGAGCCAAGGCGTTGTTGACCGTGCACATACGCAACGCCTCAGTCGCCAAGATGCCCCCATAGGATCTGCCTTCTGCGACCGACTGGAGCAAGCAACCGACCTTCATCTCCCTAAACATGTCCAGTGAGTCGTTGCAGACAGCCGCGTCAAGCCCTAGACCTACGTTGATTCCCTTCGCCAGCATCTCTGCCACAGGAGCCATCCCGACCCCCGTCTTCGCGTTGCAGCTGGGGTTGTGTATCGGGTTGGTCCGGCTCTGCTTCAGCAACTCTGTTTCCTCCCGATCCAAGTGCACACAGTGCGCCGCCAGCACATCATCGCCGAGGATTCCCAGGGAGTGCAGATACTTCACGGGTCTAACACCGTACCGACCAACGGTGTGCTGCACGTCACGGCTCGTCTCAGACAGGTGGATGTGAAGGCCGACCCCGTAGCGATCAGCCATCTCCCTCGCCTTCAGAAACAGCTCCCGGGAGGCGGTTCTCACGGTGCAAGGCCCAAACATGCAGCTGATTCTTCCCTCTGCTTTCCCGTGCCACCTCCTGACGAGCTCCTCATTCTCTCGTGTGGACCTGTCCGCGGTGGTGGGTGCTGCCTCGCTGTCCATCATCGCGACGCTGAGGGAGGCTCTCAGACCCGAATCCCTGACGGCCTGTGCAACACTCTCCATGTTGAAGTGCATGTCGGCGAAGCAAGTCACACCGGACTTTATCAACTCGAGACAAGTGAGTTGAGCGGACGCGTAGCTGTCCTTGCCCCTTAGTGAACGTTCGTAGGGCCAAAGCCAGGTTTCCCAGAGCTTGTCTGGGTCAAGGCCTTCTCCGAATCCCCTCAGAAGGGTTAGTCCTGAGTGGGTGTGGCCGCTGATGAGGCCGGGAAGCAACGCTTGACCTTTGCCATCGAGAACTAGCTCCGCTCCTCCGCCCTTGAGCCCAGAAGCTCTCCCGACCTCGACTATCCTGTCTTCCTCGATCCTGACGTATCCCCTCCGGATGACCCGGTCCTCTCTGTTCATGGTGACGATGGTCGCATCCTTGATGAGAATGTTCGACAACGGATCCTCCACCACCAGGCTGAACCAAGCCCGTCGATGGTTGACGGACAAGGAAGTGGATGCGGTTCTATGCCTTTGTGTCTCGACGGGAAGGCATTTCTCGCCCCTCTGCTTCCAGGCGTTGCCAGCGCCAGGTGAGAACGAGTGGTCACGGCTATTAGGTTCCTACCCTAGATCCATTTCGTCAAGCGAGGCGAATCTGATGGAGTTCGAGGTAGGTTGGGCCAAGCGGTTCTACGGCAAGCGACTGCAGTCCCTGAAACAGTTCTTCG
>JAUWBL010000169.1 GCA_030601715.1 Candidatus Geothermarchaeota archaeon
CGGCGCCGGAGTTTTGGACAGCACGTAACCCAAGATCACAAGCCCCACGATGGAGACGCTCCCAACGGTAGCGCCCACCGCGTACCATTTCGGCGTGACGGGGTTGATCTGAAGCTGTGTAAGTATGAACGTGGAAAGCACTCCCGTACCCTTCATCACAAACTGCGTACGTATCACCTCGCTCCACGCTAGGACAAAGCCGAAGATTCCGGATGACAGCACCTCCCACCTTATGAGGGGCAACGTCACCCTCCGAAAGACCGCCAGAGGCGAGGCTCCGAGAACGCCGGCCGCTCGCTCATACAGCATGAGGTCAGGATCAAACCTTGCCATCATGAGCACCAACCCGAAGGGCGCCGCGAAAACCGTGTTGATCGCGACGGCCGACCACAGGGAGAATTCGAGGTCCAGGGCAGAGTGAAGCAAGGCGTTGCCGAGACCCAGAGTGACACCAGGGATTATGAAGCCCAGCAGAAGGAGGTAGAACAAGAGGTCGCGGCCCATCACCCTGTGGCGTAGCGCCAGTCCCGCAGTCGTGACGATGAAAGCCGTCAAGAGAGCTGTGCCAACGGAGACATAGACGCTGTTCGTAGCTGCCTTCCAGAAGGTGCGGTCAAACAGCACCGATACATAGGAGGCATACTCGTACCCCGAGGGGGGTTTCACATACCAGTCAAACGTGAAGGATTCTATCGGGAAGGTGATACTCGCACCGCTCTTGAAGGATAGCAATACAAGAAAGATCACGGGCAGATAGATGAGAACCATCAACGCAGCCAAGTAAAACCTGTACACTACGTCTAGTATCTTCATCGTGTCAGCCCTCGTACACGAGTTTCTTTATGTTTACAATCTTGAGGAGAATGTAGAGTACAACGAGCGCTACGATGAGCAGAAGGGTTGAGAGGGTTGAGGCATAGGGCCATATGAAATTCCCAGAGTAGAGCGAGACAGAGAGGCCCAAGGTCTGGATACCGCCTCCCCACAGACCCGGAGTCAAGGAGTCACCCAGTGTCGTCACAAATACGAAGATGAATCCGGCGACTACACCGGGGAGTGAGAGCTTGAAGATTATGTCATAGAAGACACGGTGAGGAGGAGCCTTGATCACTTGCGCCGCACGGATCAGGTCTGGGTCTATCCTGTTCATGGCTAGGTAGATCGGGAACATCATGAAGAGGACGTACGTTTGAAGCCAGATGATGAAGAGGGTGTACCTCGTGAAGAGGAGTTGAGCCACGGCCTCCTGAGCCAGTCCCAAGCTCTGGAGGAAAGAATTCACGATTCCCGCTTGACCAAGGATGGGAATCCAAGCAACTGTTCGTATGCTCCAGTCGATTAGGAACGGAACCAGGAGAAGAGCTATGGTGTAGCTGCGAAGTGTGTTGCTCGTTATTTTGAATGCTAGAATGTATGCGAAGGGGTAGGCGAAAACGAAAGTCATGAGGGCTGCACCGATCGACAGCCCGAAGGTTTCCCAGAGGATCGAGTAGAACGTGGGGGATGTCAGAGCCTTGGCGTAGTTGTCGAGGATGAAAGCAGGCTCAAAGCCGCCCCCCGGCTTGCCTAGGAAGAAGCTCATCTGCACCATCAACCCTAAAGGAATGAGCACAAAGAGCAGAGACATCACGATGCCGGGCAGTAGAATCAGATAGTGTGAATACCTTGACAGGAAGGCCTCAAGCCCTCCCTGCCCCACGGTCGATCGCGTCTGCATCCCTCTCCACCTACGTACCGTAGATGACCTCGTCTATGTCGAGTCCCTTGATGACGCTTGGCTTCTCCAAGACGACGGCGTCCTGTGTCCTCCATCCCACCTTGATGCTCTTGCCCACGGCGCGCATCTTTATCGTAGCGTCAGCGGGCTCAGTCACCTTGAGACTATTCCCATCAGATGTCTTCAAGACATACTCGATGAGGTTGCCGAAGAAGTAGAAGCCGTCGAGCTCGGAATCCACCACGTTTTCGTACTTCCTTGTCGCGTCTAAGACCAGCCGCTCTGGTCTGATACCGTACGCAACCTTGGCTCCAGTGAGATCACCACCGTCCCGCGGCACGGGCGCCCGGAACACTCCAGCGTCTGTCTTGACGGTGCATTCGCCTTTTCTCTGGGACTCCACTTCGCCTGAGAGGAGGTTGATGTCTCCGACAAACCTGGCTGCGAAGACAGTCTTTGGACTCCAATATACCTCCTCGGGGGTTCCGATCTGCTCCACGACCCCCGTGTTCATTATCATAAGAGTCTCTGCCATGCTCAATCCTTGCTCCTGATAGTGGGTGGTGAGGACGAAGGTGTTTCCCACCTCCTCGTGAAGGACTTTGAAGTCTTCGATCAGCTTCCTCATCAGCCTGTAATCAACGTGGCTGAGGGGCTCGTCGAGCAGGAGAACGCTGGGGTCGAGGACTAGGGACCGACAGACAGCCACCCTCTGCCTCTGTCCTCCGCTCAGCTCAAGCGGAGACCGCTTCTCGAAGCCCTCCATTCCTACGAGCCTAAGAACCCTCTGCACTGACTTTTCGATTTCGTCTTGCTGTTTCCCTAACATTCTCAGGCCGAAGGAGACGTTGTCGTAGACGTTCATGTGAGGAAACAGAGCGTAGTTCTCCAGCATCATAGAGATGTCACGCTTGTATGCAGGCACATTGCGCATGTTTTGCCCATTCATGAATATCTCCCCGGAATCGTAATCGAGTAGTCCTGCGAGGATCTTCATGGTTGTGCTCTTTCCACAGCCGCTGGGTCCCATGATCACGAAGAAGTCTCCCGCATCCACATCAAAAGAGATGCTGTTGAGCGCTAGGGTCTCCTTGCCGTACCACTTGACCAGATCCTTGACTTCTACTGCTTTAGTCATCTTACAAGCACTCCATAAGAGAGAAGTAGTCAATTAAGTGTTCGGTCGCGTGAACGGGCAGCTGCCAGGGTGTTCAGGAGGAACACGACTCAAAGGTTTCTTATAGTCTGTCTCCTATTTTCAAGGTTTAAAGTGGCAATTGAGCCATTGAGTGTGGCGGTGTTATCACATGATAGAAACTGAGAAGATCCGAAAAGCGGTGATCAATATGTTCAAGGTCAACATGGGGGTTAAGCCAGGCGAGAAGATCCTCGTCCTCACTGACACACCCAGGCAGTCGGAGTGGATGTCGTACAA
>JAUWBL010000162.1 GCA_030601715.1 Candidatus Geothermarchaeota archaeon
GGTCACGTGGATTTCACGGGAAAGGTCACACGGGCCCTCAGAGCCATCGATGGGGCGGTTGTGGTTGTTGATGCGGTAGAGGAGGTAATGGTTCAAACGGAGACAGTGACGAGGCAGGCCTTGCAGGAGAGGGTGAAGCCCCTTCTCTACATTAACAAGGTCGACAGACTCATCACCGAGCTCAAGCTCTCGCCCAAGGAGATTCAGAAAAGGCTAACTAGGATCATAACGAGCTTCAACAACCTCATCGAGATTTTCGGGGAGGAGGAGTATAAACAGGAGTGGAAAGTTGCTCCAGAACTGAACAGCGTGGCCTTCGGTTCAGCAAAAGATCGATGGGGCTTCACCCTGAGAATAGCAGAGAGGAGTGATCTCAGCTTCGCAGATGTCTTCAAGTACTACGAGACGGGCGACTTCGAGGAGCTCAGGAAGAGAGCTCCTATTCACGAAGCCATCCTCAACATGGTAACCCGGCACATCCCGCCGCCTACGATTGCCCAGAAGTATCGGATTCCCAAGATCTGGAAGGGAGACCTTGCGAGCGAGATGGGGAAGGCTATGACGAACTGCCTAGTTGATGGTCCCGTTGCCTTCATGGTCACAAACATCACATTCGACGAAAACGCCGGCATCGTTGCCACAGGCCGCCTTCTCTCCGGTGTGCTGAAGCCGGGCGTCAATGTCTACCTGATTAACAACAGGAGTACCGACCGAATCCTGCAAGTCAGCATGTACATGGGTCCCTACCGAGAGGTGGTTGGTGAGATGGTAGCAGGAAACATTCCTGCAGCCTTGGGGCTGGAGAAGGCGACGGCTGGCGAAACCGTGGCAACCAACGAGGATATGCAGCCGTTCGAGGCCATCAGGTATGTTAGCGAGCCCGTCATCACATTGGCCATAGAGCCAAAACACAGTAGGGAGCTCCCGAAGCTAGTATCCGGACTGAAGAGGCTTGCCTTGGAAGACCCCAACCTCAAGGTCAAGATTGACGAGGAGACTGGCGAGTATCTGCTCTCTGGAATGGGTACCCTCCACCTCGAGGTGACGATCCATTCGTTACAAGACATGGGCCTTGATGTGGTGCAATCCCAACCAATTGTGGCCTACAGAGAGACGATCTCCACAAGGTCTGAGGACTTCCCCGGAAAATCGCCGAACAGACACAACAAGTTCATGCTCTACATGGAACCCCTACCCTCAGATGTCGTCTCCCTGATAGCGGAGGGGAGGATCACTGATCTGACTGACAAGAAGGAGAGGGCGACGATCCTCAGAGAGACAGGTTGGCCCACCCAAGAGGCACGCAACGTGTGGAGGGTGGAGGACAAGGGGAACATTTTGGTCAACCTGACGAAGGGTGTACAGTACCTCCATGAGACCAAGAGCATGATCATCTCCGCGTTTAACGATTTCTGTGACCAAGGGGTTCTGGCCAGGGAGCCCTACAGGGGTGCGAAGGTCGTGTTACTCGATGCGGAACTGCATGAAGATCCGGCCCACCGCACGTTCGCCCAGGTTTTCCCCGCCGTACGGAGAGCTATGCTCGGCGCGGCACTTACAGCCCAACCAGCTCTGAACGAGCCCATAATGAAGATGACTGTCCAAGTGCCTCCAGACTACATCGGAGCGGTTTCGAGCGTAATCGCGTCCAAAAGGGGGTCGATCCTCTCCGTCGACCAGAGGGAATACTTCACCGTCATCACTGGAGAGATACCATTGGCGGAGACCTTCGACCTGTCTCAGGTCCTTCGTGGGGCAACGGCGGGCAAGGCTTTCTGGAGCCTTGTGTTCGAGAGATGGAAGTTAGTCCCCAGAAGCGCAATGAAGGATGTGGTAACAGAAACTAGGCAGAGGAAAGGACTACCTGAGCGGGTTCCCTCTCCCGAGTCTTTCAGACCCAATTGATGGCATTCCCCATGAGTGGTTAGGGCCTGATATGTCCGATGAAACATGTGAAGATGCAGGGCCTGGCTTCTCGCCCTCATTGAAAGCGGCCGTGGTCTAGCCTGGTAGGACGGGAGTGCCTAGGCACCGAACCCCCCAAGCTCCCAACTCGGGTTCAAATCCCGGCGGCCGCACCAAGCTTCAGCTAGAGTGTTGATGCTTTCGTTTAGCTCCGATCTGGCGCAGATCAGACACCCCAACATGTTGGGTGGGTCACGATCGACAGGGGAGCCGTTCTTTTCCGGGAGTGGCCGATACTCTCGTCGCCTTTCCATGATGAGAGTCTTTCTGCGGGTAACGGTGTAGTTGTAACGGGAGGCTAGAGGGCTTCGACGCCTTTCAGTTCGATCTTTCCCTCCCGAAAGGCCAGCTCGTAGGTCTTATTGACTTCGAGGCGGATTCCGATCTCCTCTGATTCCCCCTCAGTGAGGAACAGCACCAACTTGGGAATCCTCAATTCGGCTCTGGTGAGCATAGGTAGACCCATCCTCCTCAGCTGTTGGACGAGGCTGTCCACGATCCTTGCTTCCTCGGTCTCTCCCAAGATCTGCACCTTCGGCTTCTCCCTGACCTCTGCAAAGACGACCTGTTTTCCTTCCAGCCGGCTCGCAGGATCCGTAGTGCTCTTTATCTCCACGATCTTGACACGCACCAAGTCATCCGCTCTCCACCGGCTGAATAGTTCGGATGCCAACGGTGAAGAGGTTGACTAGGGTGTTGGTGCTGGCCTCCCCCGTCAGCTTGCCGAGCTTGCCGTAGACCTGTCTCCACTTGAGGTTCGTGTTCCCGCTGTTCGACTGGTAGATGACGCCTATCGTGTTCCCCGCCTCCACGAAGGTGATCTCTCGAATCGTCTCCAAATCTTTCTTTTCCTCGGCCTCCACGTAGATCGTGCCGGCTTCACCCCTCCTCTCCAAAAGCACATTTTCATCACTGAAGTACCGGTAGGGTATGAAGCTCCTGCAGGTCGACTCCACCAAAAAGTCCTTCATTTCATCGAGGGTGCAGTACAGCAGGATATTCATGTCAGGTCATCCCCATGTGCGTCGGGTCAACCGGTCTGATGGGGTCCACTCGGTCAAAGTTTAGAACAGCTGAGGCTTAAATGCAACGTCAATTCTGATACCAGGGAACGATTTGCCTAGTGTTACTGGCCATGAGGACTTGTTGAATACCACATCTAGCCCCACAGATCTTCGGTCTTCTCTGTAGTCGGGTTCCAAATCCGTCTTCCTTCTTCCGTCTCCCTGGCCTTGATCAACAGGGACCTCTCCCCTTTCAGAGGGATGACAAAGAAGGCTTCTGAGAAGCCCTTGTCATCCTTCAAGTACAGTTTCTTTTTCCCGAGGGGTTTCATCGTCTCAGGGTCAAGGTACTCGTGGAGGACATAGCCACCCCTTGAGATGAGGTTCCTGACTTCTTTGCCCTTCGCACTCTCCGCCAAGACAGAGTCAGGAAATCTCATATCAGTGACTCCCGGTCAGAGTGATTCTTCTCGCCGAAGACACTCAGGGTGTACAG
>JAUWBL010000021.1 GCA_030601715.1 Candidatus Geothermarchaeota archaeon
CATAGGTGATCCCGAGATGACCGTGTCGGAGATCTTAACCGTGAACCTGGACCCCCTGGAATCCGTGACCGTGTACTACTACGATAAGGAGTCCATCTCTGGCCTCGCAGAGCTTCAGAGCGCGATCGTTACCACAGCGACCGATCCTGGGAACGCATCGAGGGGCATAATCGGCTACTTTCCCAGCTTCCAGCCCTTCCTAGGCTACGTTCTCTACCTGCCGGCGAGGATCCCCGTGTTCACCATCGCAACCTCCACCTTCCTGTATCAGGTGCAGCTGTGGACAGTCTTCATCGGTCTTGGCGTGGGAATCTTCAACATGCTTCCCGTCTTTCCTCTGGACGGCTTTGGCTTCCTCAACGCCTTGCTGGAGCGGGGAGGTGTTACGGGGTCTAGGAACAAGGCTGTGCTCTATTCGTTGATGGCATTCTCCTTGGGCCTTCTCGTGCTGAACTTGGGTGCAACCTACCTCCGCTGATGAGAGGCGAGCAGGAGTTGCCTGTGAACTCTTGCGACAGGTGTTCTGCTCCGGCTGTCTACAGACGAAGGTACTCGGGGGAGTCTCTGTGCAAGCGGCACTTCTGCGAGTCCATTGAGAAGAAGGTTCGGAAGGAGCTTAGGAGGTTTCTAAGTTGGGACAGCTTTGTGGGTCTCGCTGTGTCAGGGGGGAAGGACAGCGCCGTCATGGCCTACATCATGGCCAAGATCGGGCGACAGTTTCCTTCGATGAGGCTCGCAGGGTTGATTGTGGACGAGGGAATAGAGGGGTACAGAGACAAGTCTGTGGTGGTGGCGGAGCGGCTCCTGAATGGGTTGGGCATCCCCTACGAGGTCTTCCGCTACGACGCCGAGTTCGGAACCAGGGTCGATAGGATAGTCCACCTTTCCGGCCACACGAACCAGTCCTGTACCTACTGCGGGGTACTCCGGAGGCGGGCCATAGACATACTCGCGGAGCGCCTGGCGACGGAGATGGTGCTGACGGCACACAACGTCGATGACATCGCCCAGACGATCCTAATGAACCTCTTCCAGGGGAACGTCAAGCACCTCACCTCACAGATTGTCTTGCCCGACTCCGTGAAGCGGGAGAAGCCGCTACGCGGCCTCTTGGAGAAGGAGGTCGTTATGTATGCCGTTCTCAACGAAATCGAGTTCTACAGCAACCCCTGCCCCTACACGCGGTTCGCCTTGAGGAACGACATCAGGAATTTCCTCACCTCAATGGAGGAGAAACATTCCGGAATCACCTACTCCATTCTGAGGACGGCAGAGAAGATCGAGAAGAGTGAGTTGAGGGTCACGGGCAGGTGCCACAGATGTGGTCGACCTGCCTCGGCGGAGCTCTGCAAGGCGTGTGAGATACTCGAATATGGGCGGGAGTTGCTTCTGAGGAGTCAGGTTCAGGCACCGGGAGGAGCTGATCCATGGAGCCGGAGACGCTGATTTGGCTTCTGAGAGGACTCCGCGCGACAGCGGAAATATCGCGTCTCTGTGCAGTACTTAATTCGTCTGCCAAGTCTATCGTTGTTGGCGGCGGGGTAGGGCTCTGGGGAGATAGCCGTGCCCCCTCGTCCGAAAGCGGCTACATGCGGAGGCCAGAAACCCGCGGGTAAAGGCTCGAAATCGTTCGCGAACCCCGGGGGAGAGGGATATGTGGCTCTGGCCGGAGGGGAGTTCACCTCGGAAACCATCTCTCGGAGGAGAGGTGGAAACCGTTGAGCGTCGAACCGGAGGAGGCCCGGGAGGGAGCACTTCTAAGGCGCAATGGGCTCGCTCTTCGGGGTCCGGGGTTGAATCCCGCCTCTTGGGCCGCGGGGGATAGTAAGGTCGGAACCGGGGGAACCCGCCGCCAACTCTGCCTTTAGGCCCAGTCGGGAGGCCCTTCATACTCATTTTTATGATCAAGTCAGCTACAGCTCTACCACGCGTGTAGGAGAAAGAAACCCAATGACAAAGAGAGCTGGAATACCTCCATCCGAGCTGTTCGGGTTGAATGTACAGGGGCGGGAGCTCTTTTGCCCCCATCATGGGGAGTCTCGTCTGATCGCAACGAGACATGCATACGGAACCACCTGAAGAGGCTCCACCCCACCGCGTGTCCTGCCGACCTCCGTGGGGAGTGAGGGCTCGGGGTCGCGGCGGCGGTATGCTTCATATCTAGGGCTTTTCGAAGACGGACTCAAGGCAAGGCTGCTCAGTTGCGGTGAAGTCTACGTCGAGGATCGAGAGGGCATACAGTTAGGGTTTGTGGGCCTTCTCGGCTTGGAGGGCTATGGCCGCGCCGTAGGCTGTGGAATATTCGGATCTCTGGGGTATGGCCACCTTGCCTCCGAATATTTCGGAGGCTTCGATGAGCCTCTCCCGGAACGAGGGCACGTTGGTCAGGCCTCCTACATAGACGATGTGGTCCACGAGACCTTCTGAGCGGGCGGCGAAGAAGGCAACGGTGGCGATGGGTTGGGCCACCATGTTGATCAAGCCGAGGGAGAGGTCTTCTTCGGTGGTCTCGTCCGATATCTTGCCAAAGTTCGAAGCCGTGGCCGTCTCAGGCATGATCCCTACGGGACCTCCCGCTAGCTCTCCCACTGTCAGGTCCACTCTTCGCAGATCCCCGGTTTGGGACATCTTCTCGAGCGAGGCGGGATCCCTCTTACGAAGCAAAACATGGAAGAGGCCGAAGAGGGTGCCGCCCCCGAGCCCGGTGCCTCCTACGTGCCGGACCGTGTGCTCGTCGAGATCTACGGCTACCATCGCCGTTCCCGTGCCGATGCTTACCACCAGCGCCCTCCTCTTACCCGACAGCGTAGCCCCACCGTAGCCGATGCTGGCGATCTCGTCCATTCTCCTCGTTCTAATTCCTAGGATATTGCCTGGGATGCCTCCCGCGCCGACTCCGGTGACAGCCACCTTCTCTATGTCGGATAGCCCGAGGTGGAGTTCGTCTGTGATCTTGCCGATGGCCCCCGCCGACGAGGAGACGGGGTCCGTTGAACTGACACGCGTAACTCCTATCAGTTCGCTGTCTCTCGTCACCACCGCCTTAGTGGTGCTGATGCCAAGGTCAAGACCCACAACGACCAAAGCAGACCGACCAGCCTCTTCAACAACACTGATCTTCTAACTATTCTTTGGACGCCGTGGCTGGGCAAGGATCCCTACTAGGGGGCCGAAGATTATCATCGACACCGAGGCTGACCACACGAGAACCTTGAGCCAGAACGCACCGATGCCCGTAGCTGAACCGATCGACTCTCCAAGGGGCGTGAACATCAGCACCAGTAGTACAGCCAAGAAGAGCAAGGCGATCCCTGCCGAGTCCAAGATGAGCGAATCTTCCCCGGGATCCTCCCACTCAGGCACCACTGCGAATAGGCTTGTGGTCCCAAGGGACCGTGAAACCGCCCGCGTGAGAAGCGGAACGAGGGCGAGAACGAATGGTAGCATCGTGACAAGCCAGAACAGGGTGAGTCCCAGAGTGGTGGCGAGCTGGACATCGAGCGCTGAGTTGGGGAGGAGGAATGTAAACACAACCACAGAAGCTGCTATCAGGTTGCCTATGAGTAGGGACACCAGAGAAGCCCCAGAAAAGACCCTCCAACTACCCGATCTGTGAAGCATATACCCGAGGAGATAGAACCCAACGAAGTTCGCGGGAACGCCGGCCGTCAGGCTGAGCAGCGGAGTCGTAAACCCTAGAGTCGAGAGATAGAGGTCTCCCAAGAAGACGCCTATTGCCGCCCCTACTGCTCCCACCAAAGGTCCGGAGATTACTGCGAACAGAGCAGGAACCACGACGCCCGGGGCAAACTGTCCCACTCCCCATGGCGTGGGTACGAAGGCTGTGAGGGCTTTCGCTATTGCATAGAGGGCCGCGCAAACCGCAGAAGTTGCCAGGATCTGCGTCTGTCTTGTCGCAAGTGCCATACAGCATCGGATTGTCTTTATATCTAATGAGGCTTCTCTTCAGAGAATCTAGAGATCTACAGAGATATCTTGACCAAGAGCACGCCTCTTGACTCCCGCCGATCTTCGATCGTCCGGCTTTTCTCCAACCCTCGGGCAACCTTAGGATGGCTGTTGATGTCGGAGAGTCTGAGATGAGTTCTGCCACGAGGTATGTTGAGGAATCGTTTCCATTCTATCATCGCTCCTTCGCCGTCAAGAAGGTGTTATGGAGCGGAAAATCCAATGTTCAAGTGGTCGACCTGCTGGATCTGCACGTGCTTGGCAAGACGCTCTTCCTGAACGGGGATCTCCAGCTGAGCACAAGCGACGAGTACATCTATCACGAGGTGATGGCTCACGCAGCCATGCTTTCGGTCGAGAACCCGAGAAGGGTGCTCATAATAGGCGGAGGCGACGGCGGCCTCCTCAGAGAGGTCCTCAAATACCGCTGTGTGAGGGAGGCGGTCCTCGTGGAGCTAGATCCAGCGGTCCTCGACCTCTGCAAGATCCACCTGTCCGAGGTTTCGGCAGGCGCGTTCGACGACCCGAGGACTCAGATTGTGATCGACGATGGTCTGGGTTATCTGAAGCAAGAGAATGATCCGTTCGACGTAGTCTTGATGGACCTCACGGACCCAGCTTTAGGAGGCCCGGAAGCGAATCTGTACGGGGAAGAGGGAATATCCGCCGTTAGAAGTCGATTATCAGATGGAGGCGCACTGATCGTGCAGTCGTCGTGCCACGTATTTCACAGGGAGTTGTTTGACGAGTTGCTGGACACCGTGTCGCGCGTCTTCGACTGTGGAGTTCCCCTCTCGGTATGGATTCCCTCCTACGGTTTTCCATGGAGCTTCATCTTGGCCAAAAAGGACAAGCTCCTCCCCGCACAGAGAACGCTGAACGAGCGTTTTGGCAGACATCAGATAAGGACGAGATACTACGCACCCTCGCTTCAGAGAGCCCTCGTGGAAGAGATGGCTGCTTACCTTCGTTCTACGTCGTGACCACAATTGCTTGGATCGAGGACCCCTACTGATTGCCAAGATAACGAATATGAACTGCGTTCCCACAACACGTTGGCATAAGCGGTTCGGGAGGAATCATGGTGCTGCCTAGCCGATTCATGGCTGTTTCAGGTGTAGGAATCAGTGAAACCTCTCCCATCAACGCATTCGACAACGCCCTACAAGACAGTGGGCTAGGAGACTACAATGTTGTTCCGGTTAGCTCTATAATCCCCAAGGAAGCGGTTGAGGTGGACAGGTTGGACCCAGAGCCTGGAAGCATCGTCTTTGTCGTCATGGCTAGAGCCGAAGGCCACGGCGGACAACGCCTTTCTGTGGGACTTGCCTGGACAAAGCCAGAAGGTCACCTCGGAATAGTGATGGAGTTCCGCCGGACCGACTCGGAAAGAGGGGCGGGGCGGGCCTTTTTGGAGAGAAGCGTAAGAGAGGCTTCGAAGGTGCGAGGCTTGCCCGACTCGGAGATAAGGTTTCTTGAGACGAGTCTAGATGTCCCGGAGGGGAGCTTTGGCTGTGCTATTTGCTGTCTGGCACTGACCCTATGACATGAGCGAAGACGTGTCTGTGCTCGCAGCCACGGCCGAGAACCCCTGGCGAAGAGAAAGGGTGGGGCAAGATTCTTCCTCAACCAACATGAATAGTGCGGCTGCCACTCGAAACTCTGTCTTCCCAAGGGGGCTAGAAGAGCGGTAAAATCAGAAACGGGAGAAGTGGAGATTGGGGTTGTGAAGGGCAGAGCCCATCGGGTCTTCTTCGTAGCGCTTAAGATAAGGAGGGAGAGGGTGGAGATGGTGGCTCCTCTGGCTGCTCAACAGGTTCTCGACATGGCGAGTTCCATCAGACGACTGCAGAGTAGAGGATACAACGAGGGCCATGGCTACTTCGAGGCCTGGAGCCGTCGAGAAACAGCTTATGATGTTGACTAGCCTAACAGGCTACGACAGGCGTTATGTTCTCTTTCGAGCAAAGATGGGTGAAGTTTGATTCTGTGTGAAAAGCTATGATGAATGGATACGCGGGCCATGTGCTGTTTGTGGATCTGACGACCAGGAAGACGAAAAGTGAGGAGACTAACTGGTCGTGGGCGGCGAAGTACATCGGGGGGAAGGGTCTGGGGGCCCGATACCTATATGACCTATTGAAGCCAAGAGTGGACTCCCTCTCGCCGGAGAACGTCCTCATATTCATGACGGGTCCCCTGAGCGGCACCCTCGTGCCTGCCTTCGCTAAATATGCCACCATCTCCAAGTCGCCCGCCACGGGCACCTTCCTAGACTGCTACGTAGGAGGCCACTACATGGCCGAGATGAAGTTCGCTGGCTTCGATGCCTTCGTTTTCCTTGGCAGGGCGGATAAACCGTCCTACGTTCACGTCGAAGACGGTAATGCGGAGGTAAGAAGTGCGACGCATCTCTGGGGGAAAGGCGCCTTCGAAACGACAAATACCCTGAAGGAGGAGCTCGAACACCCCCAGCTCAAGGTGGCCACTGTGGGTCCGGCTGGCGAGAATCTGGTGAGGTTCGCGTGCATAACGAGCGAGCTGAGCGAGACCTCCTCCCACCAAGCGGCGAGGGGAGGCATCGGAGCGGTGATGGGCTCGAAGAACTTGAAGGCGGTCACCGTCTTCGGCACCGACCGGGAACAGAGCTACGCCGACCCGGATGGTTTCAGGGAGTTCTTCCAAGAGACGGTGAAGAGGGAGATCTTGGAGAATCCCGACGAAGACTGGGCACGACACGAGGGTACCCCCATTATCGTGGCTAAAGCCCAAGAGACCGGTCTCCTCCCGACCAAAAACTTCCAAGAGGGCCGGTTCGACCGAGCGGAAAACATCGACTCCGACGCGATGCGGGATAGGATTTTCGTTAAGAAGGCCAACTGCTTCAGGTGTCCCATATCCTGTAGGAACATAAGCGAGGTTCGGACGGGACCCTACAAGGGCCTGACCATCGATGGCCCCGAGTATGAGACCATCGCCATGACGGGCTCCAACTGCGGGATCGGCGACCTCAACCTCATAGTCAGGTTCAACTCTCTATGCGACGACCTCGGCTTGGACACGATATCGGCGGGCGTTGTAACGGCCTTCGCCATGGAGTGTTACGAGAGAGGGATTGTGAGCCAGGCGGACCTCAATGGTTTCAGCCTGAACTTCGGAGACGAGGAGGCATACCTTGAGATGCCGGCTCTGATGGCCAACAGAGAGAGAGTTGGAGACATCCTCGCGGAAGGCGTTATGAGGGCCTCCGAGAGGCTCGGAGATGACAGTAAGAGATTCGCCGTCCACATCAAGGGGCTCGAGTTCCCGGCCTATGATCCCAGGGGGTCCATCGGTATGGCTCTCGCCTACGCCACATCTGACAGAGGCGCATGCCATCTGAGGGCTTGGCCCGTGGGGGATGAGGCCTTCGGAGACCTAGATCCCTTCACCACAGAGGGCAAGGCGAAGCTCGTTATTGATGGCCAGCACCGGAACGCAGCCAAGTGGTGCCTAATCGGGTGCGACTTCTACGCGGTGGACTACCCTACCATGTCCCGGTTCTATTCATTGGTGACTGGTCGGGAGATGACCTCCACCAAGCTGGCAACAATTGGAGAGCGAGTATGGAATCTGACACGGCTCTTCAACGTCAGAGAGGGCTTCTCTCGCAAACACGATACAGTTCCCTATCGGATCACCCACGAGCCCCTCAAGGAGGGACCACCCAAAGGGCGCGTCGTAGAGCCAGAGGACTTTCAGAAGATGCTCGACGAGTACTACTCGCTCCGTGGATGGAGCCAGGACGGCATCCCCACCGGTGAAAGGCTCACTGATCTCGGGATCCAGCACCTTGCCGAGGGTACGGCTCTGCCGTGATGAAGAACTCAGAGTACAGGGGCAGCGCAACTGAGTAGTTTCATGACTTCATGATGGATGTGGAGCCTTTCGTCTTTGGATTCATTCACCCACCGAACCAGGCTTCATGTTACAGTAGTTGTCCATGATCCTCGCATTCACCGCGATACACTCCATCTCGCTGGTGCTCTAGCTGTCCGGGAAGAGGCTCCCATCCTGGAATAGCCTTGACACTCTCTTCTCTCATTTATCCGCACAACAAGGTCAACTTTTCTGACACATGTATGAGGATCGCCATCCTAGGAGGAACCGGAGACCTCGGAAAGGGCTTAGCTCTCAGGTGGGCTGAGAGACACGAGATAACGATCGGGTCACGTTTCCGAGAGAAGGCTGAAGCTCTGGCTCAGGAGTACCTACGCGTAGCCAGAGAAAACTATGGCAAAGACTATCTGGGGAAGATCCGGGGCGCTGAAAACGGCGAAGCGGCTGAGAAGGCCGAAGTCGCCGTGCTGACGATACCCGGGCGACACGTTCTGTCCCTGGTCTCGGGTTTGAGAGGCGAGCTCGACAACAAGATCGTCATCTCTCCCGTGGTCCCCCTAGGGAAAGAGGAGGGATGCTTTCTATGGGACCCAAGAGTCCTCACAGATAATGGTCATCTGTCGGCCGCGGAGCTGGTGCAAGCAAGGCTGCCCCGCTCTAGGGTCGTTTCGGCCCTTCACACCGTTTCCGCGGCAACCCTCGCCGACCTGGGTAGGAGACCTGAAGCGGATGTCTTGGTGGCGAGCGATGACAGGCCGTCCGCGGGGATCGTGTCCTCTATGGTGGAGGAGATTCCGAACCTGAGGGCCCTCTACGCCGGTCCATTACGGGTCTCACGGATGACCGAGAGCGTGACCCCTCTACTCCTGAACCTCGCCACCTACGCCAAGGCAAGGAACCCATCCGTGAAGATAGCTGAGTTCTGAGATCTCAAAGAACATCTAGGATTCACCGAGTCCGGGCTAGTCTTTCAGCCAACATACTTTCCGAACTCTTCGTGCAGCCGCGTCATCCTCTCGACGCCTGGATGGTCCCGTCCCAGGAGCTTCGAATATCTCCTGAGGGCTGTCTCGAACGGAACCACCTTGGAGGATGCTATCAGCTTGTCTGCATAGCAGACCAGCTTCTCCTCGATAGTCTCAGGAACATAATCCCTCTTCGGAAGACCCAGCTTCGACGCCTCCTCTGCGTCGATGCCTCCCCCAACGTGCCTTTCCACCAGCCTTACTAGATTTCGGCCGAACCCTCTCTCCCTCAGCATTTGACCTGAGACGTAGCCGTGTTCGGGGCCATGGGTTCTTGTTCTGCCGAGGTCGTGGAGGAGGGAGCCCCACATCACCAGTCCCATGTCCAACTCTCTCCCCCGGGCCATGATCAGGCTGGCCAGGTAGACTGATACTCCGAAAACGGCGATACAGTGGCGGATGAGCCATTCGTCAGCTCCCTCCTCCCGGAGGATATCCAGAGCTTCGCTAGCGCTCCAGGTGGGTTCCGAGCTCCTTCTCAAGAACCTTCACGGCCCAGTTTAGAGCAACTATGAGTTGGGAATTGTCGTAGGGCTTCAGAGAGGCGCCACAATTGGGGCATCTGAAGAGGTGATCCACCGCTTCCCCGAAGGGGAGCTTGTTGCAGTGCTTCTCTGTGTGCCCGCACCAGTAGAATACGTTCTTCGACTCAAACTCCAGTCGCCTCTCAAGCCTCTCCTTGATCGATTTCTTGAGGTTGAAGAGGATCCCGTCAAGCTGTTCCACGGGAACATACCAGTAGTAGGTGATCCATCCGGTGTTCGGATCCCGCTCCATTCGAGAGAGGACGATGGACTTGTCGTTGAGTTTGTAGAGGATGCGCCGCACATCGCCCACAGGCATGTCGAGGGTCTCTGATATCTCCTCGTCCGTTGCCTCACCCTTTTCCAACAGAAGCTCCATCACACGGTGGGCGGGATCATCTCCAAATAGCTTCGCGAGCTTGAGAAAGACATTGCTCGGTAGCAAACGCGGCCCCCGTCGAGCAGAGCTCCTATGGAAAAGCTGATTCAGTAAGTTGAGTTAGCCCCTTTTAAGTCTGGCCCTGTGTGCAGCTCTCGACCCTTGAACAACCTGTCAAGAAACACCGCTAGAGCCGAGACCTCAGAGTGGGGCTGAGAGCCGACGGCTACGTTAAGATCAGCCCGAGCGTAGACCTCTCCGGGAACCTTCTTGGACCCGACGACCACCAGCTTGGGGGCCGTTGAAGACCGGATCTCCTCTATTACGTCATCGATGTGACTACCCTTCATAGTTAGGTGGATGACCAACCCCCCGCCCCCCGTCCAAGCCTCGTTGACCTTCCGGTAGCGAGGACAGAACCACCGCGAAAAACCCCCGCCCCACCCTGTCTCCCCGACCGTCACAAGCATTTCGAGCGAGCGG